>DASTKY010000373.1:0-3200 GCA_035715495.1 Gaiella sp.
GTCGGCGACGCAAGTACTACGGGATCACGTCGCGGGGCCGGGCGCGGCTCGCGGAGGAGCGCCGGCAGTGGCAGGCCGTGGACGCGACCCTCCGCGGCATCTGGCGGGCGGCCGCGCTGCCGCAGGGGGCCTGACGATCTCCGCGAACGGTCACGGGGTCTCGCTCGAGGAGCAGATCGACCAGTGGCGGAGCTACCTCCGCCGGCGGCAGGCGATCCACGCGGTCGACGTCGCGGAGCTCGAGGACCACCTCCGCGAGCAGGTCGCCGTGCTCTCCGACGCGGGGCTCGCGACCGACGAGGCGTTCCTCGTCGCCGTGAAGCGCATGGGCGACCTCGACACGCTCTCGCGGGAGTTCGCGCGGGAGCACTCGGACCGGCTCTGGAAGCAGCTCGTCGTCGCCCCCGCCGAGACGGCCGAGGAGAAGACCGTCGCGCGGACCGACGCGATCGTCGCGTTCTCGCTCGCGGTCGCCGCGGCCCTCGCGGTGAAGGTGCCCGCGCTCTTCGGCCTCGACCTGGACGACGACGCCGAGTTCTACGCCCGCAACGCGAGCCTCTTCGTCCTGCCGCTGCTGGCCGGTTACTTCGTCTGGAAGCGGGGCGTCGACCGCGGCGTGCTCCGTTGGCTGGTGCTGGCGTTCGTCGCGGCGGCCGTCTTCGCCAATGTCTACCCGTTCGAGCCGGAGGGCTCCACGGAGGTGCTGACCGTGCTCCACCTGCCGATCGCGCTCTGGATCGTCGTCGGCGTCGCGTACGCGGGAAGCCGCTGGACCCGGGTCGACGGCCGCATGGACTTCATCCGGTTCTCGGGCGAGCTCTTCATCTACTACGTCCTGATCGCCCTCGGCGGCGGCGTCCTGACCGGCTTCATGGCGGTGCTGTTCAACAGCATCGGAGTCGATCCCGAGACGTTCATCGGGTCGTGGCTGCTGCCGTGCGGCGCGGCCGGGGCCGTCCTCGTGGCCGCCTGGCTGGTCGAGGCCAAGCAGAGCGTGATCGAGAACATGGCGCCCGTCCTGACGCGCCTCTTCACGCCGCTCTTCACCGCGGTCCTCGTCACCTTCCTCGGCGCCCTCCTGTGGACCGGCGGCGGCGTCGACGTCGAGCGCGACCTCCTGATCCAGTTCAACCTGCTCCTGATCGTCGTGCTCGGCCTGCTGCTCGACTCGCTCTCGGCCCGCGATCCCCAGGCGCCGCCCGGGGCGTTCGACCTGATGCAGGTCGTGCTGGTGGTGAGCGCGCTGCTGGCGGACGCCGTCGCGCTGTGGGCGATCGGCGCGCGGATCTCCGAGTTCGGCTTCAGCGCGAACCGCGTCGCGGCTCTCGGCGCGAACGCGATCCTGCTCGTCAACCTCGCGTGGTCGGCCGTGCTCTACGTCCGCTTCCTGCGGGGACGCGCGCCGGTGACGGTGCTCGAGCGCTGGCAGACGACCTACCTCGCCGTCTACGCCGCGTGGGCGGCGGTCGTCGTGATCGTCTTCCCGCCCGCGTTCGGCTACGCCTGAGCCCGGGCGCTAGGCGCCCTCGACGAGGCGCGTCATCGCGTCCACGGCCTGGGGCTGCGTGAGCCCCTGCCGCCGGACGAGGGAGCGCCAGGTCTCGAACTCGAGCGCGTGCCCGATCGCGGCCCTCACGCCCTTCCGGCGCGGCCAGCCGCGCGCGACCACGTCGGCGACGGCATTGAGCCCCGCCGTGATCTCGCCGACCACGAGCGCGGTCGCGGGATGGACGGTCGCGTCGCGCAGGAAGAGCGCCAGGTCGGGCTCGACGGAGGCGTACCACCCGTACATCTCGGCGAGCGAGCGCCGGAGGCGTCGCACCGGGTCCTCGATCGCGGCCAGGCGCTCCACGTCCGGCGCCGGATGACGCGCCTCCCAGTGCTGCGAGCAGGCGCGCAGGAGCGAGCTGTCGTCGGGAAAGTGCGCGTAGACGGTGTGCCGCTCGACGCCCGCCCGCTCCGCGATCGCGCTGATACTCGTCCGCGCAGGCCCGACGCTCGTGTGGAGCCCCACCGTCGCCTCGACGATGCGCTCACGCGTCTCCGCCTGGCGCCGTGCCCGCTCCTTCAGCTCGTACTTCCTATTCATTGCACATCAGTGTACCTCGAATCTTGACAAATGGGAAACGAGGCTCTATGTTCGCTGCACACTACTGTGCAACCAAAGGAGTTACTGCCATGATCGCCTTCGACCTCGACGACTACGAGCTCACCCCGATGGCCCCGGGCCTGCGGGTCAGCTTCCCCTTCCACAGCGCCGCCGGAGCGGCCAGCACCGCGACGGTCCTCTTCGAGCTCGATCCCGGCGCCGAGCTCGCCGTCCACACCGACAGCGCCGAGGAGCTCCTGATCGTGGTGCAGGGCACCGCCGAGGCCCGCGTCGGCGACGAGGTCGGCGTGCTCGGGACGCACCAGGTGGGCGTCGTCCCGCCGATGGCGCCGCACGGCCTCCGCAACGTCGGCCACGACGTGCTCCGCGTCCTCGGGACGTTCTCGGCCTCTACCGTCGTCTCGACGTTCGAGCGCCCGTTCGAGGAGGACGGCCCGAACGTCGTCGTCATCGGGTCGCCCGTCCCGATCGCAGGGCACCTCGAGGAGGCGGTGCCGGCGTAGCCCGTCCCGCCACGGGCCGATCCGAGCCCGCCCGTTCCCGACCGCCTCGCGGCGCACCACGGGTGCGACCCGCGAGGCGGTCGCGCGTCTGGGCCGATCGCGCCGAGGCTCGTATGGTGGGCACGTGAAGCGCCTCTACCTGCTTCGCCACGCGAAGTCGGCCTGGGACGATCCGACGCTGCGCGACCGGGAGCGGCCGCTCGCGCCCCGCGGCCGCAAGGCGGCGAAGCGGATCGCGCGCTGGGCGCGCAAGCACGACGTCCGCCCCGAGCTCGTGGTCTGCTCGAGCGCGGTGCGCGCCCAGGAGACGCTTCGGCGCGTGCTCCCCGGGCTCGGCAAGCCGACGGTGTGGGTCGAGGTCGCGCTCTACGCGGCCGATGCGGAGACGCTCCTACAGCGCGTCCACGCCCTGCCCACCGAGGTCGACTCCGTGATGCTCGTCGGGCACAACCCCGGCCTCATGGACCTGCTGCTCCTGCTCGCCGCTCCGGGCCGGCTCCGCGGGCAGGCGCAGGAGAACCTGCCGACGGGCGCGCTCGCGGTGCTGGAGCTCGACGTCGACGGGTGGACGAGCGCCGCGCCGGGCG
>DASTKY010000374.1:0-4866 GCA_035715495.1 Gaiella sp.
GAGGAGCTTCGTGTCGGTTCCGCCGTCCGAGAGGAGCTCGAGCGCGTGCTCGACGCTCTCGGCGAGGTCGTAGTCGAAGGCTGCGGGGATCACGCCTGCGCCTCCTCGATCGCGCGCCAGACGCGCTCGGGCGTGGCCGGCATCTGGATGTCCTTCACGCCCAGGTGCGAGAGCGCGTCGACCACGGCGCCGATGACTGCCGGCGCCGCCGCGATCGTCCCGGTCTCCCCCACCCCCTTCACCCCGAGCGGGTTCGTGGGGCTCCGGCTCTCCGTCCGCTCGAGCTCGTAGGAGGGGAGCTCCGCGGCCGACGGAACGAGGTAGGACATCAGGTTGGCCGTCAGCATGTTGCCGTCCTCGTCGTAGACGGCCTCCTCGTAGAGCGCCGTCGAGATGCCCTGTGTGATCCCGCCGTGCACCTGCCCGTCGACGATGACCGGGTTCACGACGGCGCCCACGTCGTCGACGGCGACGTACCGCACGAGCCGCGCGTCGCCGGTCTCGGTGTCGACCTCGACCACGGCCGCGTGGGCGCCCGCGGGCCAGGAGAAGTTCGGCGGGTCGTAGACGGCGGTGGCCTCGAGCGTCGGCTCCATCCCGTCGGGCAGGTCGTGGGCCGCCCAGGCGCCGAACGACACGGCGGCGAGCGTCGTCTCCTTGTCCGGCGAGCCCTTCACCGAGAACGTCCCGTCCCGGAACTCGAGGTCGTCGGTCGAGACCTCCCACTGGTGCGCGACGATCTGCCGCGCCTTCTCGATGATCTTCTCGCCGGCGTGCCAGAGCGCGACGCCGCCGACCGGGAGGCTCCGGCTCCCGTACGTGTCCATCCCGATCGAGGAGATCGAGGTGTCGCCGTGGAGGACCTCGACGGCGTCGATGTCGCAGCCGAGCTGGTCGGCGACGATCTGCGCCCACGCGGTCTCGTGGCTCTGGCCGTGGGGCGACGTGCCGGTGATCACCTGGACGGATCCGGTCGGCAGACAGCGGATCGTCGCCTGGTCCCAGCCGCCCGCGGCGTAGCGGATCGCCCCGAGGATGCGGGACGGCGCCAGGCCGCACATCTCGTTGTAGGTCGAGAAGCCGACGCCGAGCTGCTTGACGTCCCCGTTCTCGCGCCGTCGCGCCTGGTCGCTCCGGATGCCGTCCAGGTCGAGCACCTCGAGCAGCCGGTCGAGCGAAGCGTGATAGTCGCCCGAGTCGATCGTCAGGCCCGAGGCCAGCGTGAACGGGAAGTCCGAGATGAGGTTCTTCCGGCGCAGCTCGATGCGATCCATCCCGAGCTCGTCTGCCAGTGCGTCGATCGTCCGCTCGATCACGTAGGTCGCCTCGGGGCGTCCGGCTCCCCGGTACGCGTCGGTCGGGGTCGTGTTGGTGAACACGCCGCGGAACTCGACGCTGTAGTTCGGGATCGCGTACGGGCCTGCGTAGATCCAGGCGCCGAGCAGCGGGATCCCCGGCGTGACGAGCTGCAGGTAGGCGCCCATCGCGGCGATCACCTTCGCGCGGCAGTGGGTGATCGTCCCGTCCTTCGTCGCCGCGAGCGTGTACTCGGTGACGAAGTCGCGGCCGTGGATCGTCGACACGTAGTTCTCCGAGCGCTCCTCGATCCACTTCACAGGCCGCCCGAGGCGGGCCGCGAGCGCGACGGCGAGCAGCTCCTCTGCGTAGACGTCGAGCTTCGACCCGAAGCCGCCGCCGACGTCGGGAGCGACGACGCGCAGCTTCGTCTCGTGCATGCCGAGGGTCGCCGCGACGAGCACGCGCAGGATGTGCGGGACCTGCGTCGCGGAGTAGAGGGTCATGTCCCCGAGCGGTCCCGGCACCGCGAGCATGCCGCGCGGCTCGATCGCGTTGGGGATCAGCCGCGGCTGGACGTAGCGCCGCGTCACGACGACGTCCGCGTCCTCCAGCGTCTGGCCCGTCGCGTCGGTGTCGAGCCGCCAGACGTAGCACTCGTTCGTGCCGAGGTCGTCGTGGACGAGCGTGGCGCCGTCCTCGAGCGCCTTCGCGACGTCGACGATCGCCTCGCCGGGCTCGTAGTCGACCTCGACGAGCTCGGCGGCGTCCTTCGCCTGGGCGCGCGATTCCGCGATGACGACGGCGACGCCGTCGCCCTGGTAGCGCGGCGTGTCGGTGAGCGGATAGTGCGGCGGGTTCTTCATCTCCTCCGTCACCGGCCAGGCGCACGGCATCGCCGCCTTCCAGTCCTCCCGGAGGTCGGCGGCAGTGAAGACGGCGACGACGCCGTCGGCCTCGCGCGCCTCGTCGGCCGAGATCCCCGCGACGCGGGCACTGGCGTACGGGCTGCGGACGACCACCATGGCCAACGTCCCGGCCGGCGCCATGTTGTCGACGAAGGTCCCGCGCCCCGTGAGCAGCGACCGGTCCTCCCTGCGCTTGACGGGAGCGCCGACGTACGAGGCCCGCTCGTCGGTCGCGCTCATGACGCCCTCCCCGCGGTCGCGGCCGCCTCGCGCACGGCGACGACGATGTTGTGGTAGCCGGTGCACCGGCAGAGGTTCCCTTCGAGGCCCTCGCGGATGGCGTCGTCGGACGTGGCCTCGCCGTGCTCGATCAGGGAGACCGCCGCCATGACCATGCCGGGCGTGCAGAACCCGCACTGGAGGGCGTGGTGGTCGTGGAAGGCCTGCTGGACCGGGTGCAGCTCGCCGTTCGCCGCAAGGCCCTCGATGGTCGTGATCTCCGCGCCGTCGACCTGGACGCCGAGGAGCGTGCACGCCTTCGCGGACGCGCCGTCGACGAGCACCGTGCACGAGCCGCACGACGAGGTGTCGCAGCCGACGTTGGTCCCCGTCAGCCCCAACCGCTCCCGCAGCACGTAGACGAGGAGCTCCCGCGGCTCGAGCTCGAGCTCGTGCCTCGTGCCGTTCACGGTCAGCGCGATGGTGCGCACAAGCAGCCTCCCTTCATCGGGGGTTCGCCGATACCGCTCGGTCCGTCGAGCCTATACCCGTCGCCTCGAGCGGTCACGTGCGCGAGTAGCCTCCGGCGCGTGACCGAGATCCGCGAGATCTTCGACGACGAGCTCGAGGCCTGGGTCGCGGTCATGCGCGCCGCCGGCGACGACACCGACCTGGCCGAGGGGTACCGGGACTGGAAGCGGCAGGCACGACACGCCGTCTGGCTCCTCGCCACCGACGCCGGGGCCGAGGTCGGCGCCGCGCTCGGAATCGGCGGGTGGCACGAGCCGCCCGGTGTCGCGCGTGGCGAGATCCGCGTGATCGACGGCCACCGCGGCGGAGGCCACGGCACGGCGCTGCTGCAGGCGCTCTCGTCGTGGGCGCGCGGCCTCGGCTACGCGGAGCTGATGGGCCCGGTCGACGAGAGGGACGAGGGGTCGCTCGGCTGGGCCGGGCGGCACGGGTTCACCGAGGTCGGGCGCAACTCGCGTCTCGTGCTCGACCTGACGGCGATCGAGGCGCCCGAGGTGCCGACTCCTGCCGGCGTGGAGATCGTCACGTGGGCCGACCGCCCTGACCTTGCCGAGGGCCTCTACTCGGTCGCGCGCGAGGCGTACCCCGACGTGCCGGGCGAGGAGGACGCGGAGCTCGCCGGCTTCGAGGAGTGGCTGTCCATGGACATGCAGGGCGCGGGCGACCGCGCCGACGCGACCTGGGTCGCGCTCGTCGACGGCGAGGTGGCCGCGTACGCGAAGCTCGCCTTCTCGCGCGCCCGGCCGGCCGTCGTGATGCACGACATGACCGGTGTGCGCCGCGCGTTCCGCGGACGTGGCATCGCGGGGGCGCTCAAGGCGACGGAGATCGCGTGGGCCAAGGCGAACGGGTTCGAGCGGCTCGAGACGCAGAACGAGGAGCGCAACGAGCCGATCCGCCGGCTCAACCAGCGCTACGGCTACGTGGTGACGCCCGGGTCGATCACGGTCCGCGGCCCGCTCGCCGGCTGACGCCAGGGAAGCCCCGCGTCGGGGCGCGCTAGCCTCCGGGCACGCCGAATCGACCGGGAACGACGAGCGGGGAGCGATGAGACGATGACCGAGAGCCAGGACGGCAAGTCCCCTTCGGAGCTGATCGACGCGAGGATCGCGGAGCTGGGCGACTGGCGGGGCGAGACTCTCGCGCGGATCCGCGCGCTGATCAAGGACGCGGAGCCGGACGTCACGGAGGAGTGGAAGTGGCGGGGCGTCCCGACCTGGTACCGCGACGGGATGATCTGCACGGGCGAGACCTACAAGGCCGTCGTCAAGGTGACGTTCGCCAAGGGCGCGCAGCTCCAGGATCCGGCGAAGCCCTTCAACTCCAGCCTCGAGGGCAACGTCAGGCGCGCGATCGACCTGAAGGAGGGCGACGTGCTCGACGAGGCGGCATTCAAGGCGCTCATCCGCGAGGCCGGGGCGCTGAACGCGGGTCGCTAGGCGCCGCGCCGCCACGGCGGCCGCACGTCCGTGTCGTCGCGGCCGCAGGAACGGGTACGAGCGCCGTGTGGCGCGCTACCCCACCGCCGAGGCCTGGGTTCCCGCGAGCCGGAGCCTCCGCACGCTCGCCCGCGCCGCGGGCGAGTGCCGCGGCTGCGACCTCTGGGAGCGCGCGACGCAGGTCGTGTTCGGCGAAGGGGCGAAGCGGGCCGACGTGATGCTGGTCGGCGAGCAGCCCGGCGACCGCGAGGACCTCGAGGGGCGGCCGTTCGTCGGGCCCGCCGGGCGCCTGCTCGACGAGGCCCTCGCGCGGGCGGGGATCGACCGCGACCACACCTACGTGACGAATGCGGTCAAGCACTTCAAGTGGCGTCCACGGGGACCACGGCGCATCCACGACAAGCCCACGTGGTCGCAGACCGTCGCCTGCCGGCCGTGGCTCACGGCCGAGCTGGCGGCGGTGCGGCCGCGGG
>DASTKY010000375.1:0-6220 GCA_035715495.1 Gaiella sp.
CGTCGAGGTCGCGGGCGTCGCCCGCGAGCTCCTCCCGGTCCCAGCCGCCGTGCGACATCGCCCCGAGCGAGACGACGAGGGAGCACGCGGCGAGCGCCGCGTCGAGGGCGAGGCGCACGGGACGGGGCGGGCGCATGCGGCGACGGTAGCGCGGCGCCCTCCGCTGCGAGTCGCCCCCGAGGTGGATCCTCCTCCCCCTCCGGGAGGACGCCGAGGTTCCGTCCTGCGGGCGTTTCGGCCGAGTGGTGGGCGGCCCTAGCGTGGCCGCCATGAGCACACTCGATGCAGTCACGTCGGTGGTCGCCTCGCACGGCGAGCACGACCACTTCGTCTTCTTCCCCTTCGCGCTCTTCTGGCTCGCGCTGGTGATCGGCGCGATCTGGTTCTTCACCCGGGGCCGCCGGTGCGGCTACCCGTCGGGTGACGCGCGTGCGCGGGACATCCTCGCGGAGCGCTTCGCGCGCGGCGAGCTGACGGGGGAGGAGTACCGCGAGCGGCTCGAGCAGCTCCGGTGAGCGACGGCACGGGACGCCGATGAGTCCGCCGCGGGGTGGGAGTCTCAAGGACAACACCTGCCCCACGTCCGAGGAGGACACGATGAGAAAGCTGACGGTCGGAACGTTCGCGAGCCTCGACGGCGTCATGCAGGCGCCGGGCGGTCCCGAGGAGGACCGCGACGACGGGTTCGAGCAGGGCGGCTGGTCGGTGGGCTACTGGGACGAGCTGATGGGCCGGCTCGCCGACGCGACGCACCTCCCGGCCGGCGGCTTCGTGTTCGGCCGCCGGACGTACGAGATCCTGGGCTCCCACTGGCCGCGCGTCGGCGACGACGACCCCATGGCGGCGAAGCTCAACTCCGCCCCGAAGTACGTGGCCTCCCGGACGCTGACCCAGGACGACCTCACCTGGTCGAACTCGACGCTGCTCGAGGGCGACGCCGCGGACGCCGTCGCGGCGCTCAAGGCCGAGGACGGCGGCGACCTCTTCGTGATCGGGAGCAGCGACCTCGTGCAGACGCTCCTGCGCCACGACCTGGTCGACACGTTCGTCGTCTGGACGTTCCCGGTCGTGGTCGGCTCGGGCAAGCGCCTGTTCGGCGAGGGCGCCGTCCCGATCGGCCTTCGCCTGGCCGACCTCCAGACCTCGACGACGGGCGTCACCGTCGCGACCTACGAGCGCGACGGCGAGATCAAGATCGGCTCCTTCGGGCTCGAGACGGCGTCGGAGACGTCCGGGAAGCCCGGGGACGCCGCCTAGCTACGTGCCGAGCAGGCGGGCCTTGCCCGCCGCGAGCTCCTCGTCGGAGATCGCGCCCTTCTCGTGGAGCGCGACGAGCCGCTCGAGGTCGTCGACGCTCCCGCCGCCCCCTGTCGGGGCGGCCGGCTTGCGCGAGCCCCGCCGCAGGCCGCCGAGCGGGCGGAGGAGCTCGCGCGGCTCGGCATCCGCTTCCTCGGGGAACTCCCGCACGGTCCGCCGTCGCACGACCTCGGTGCCGATCACGAGGAGGACCGCGGTCACGAGCAGGTAGAGCGGCCGGCGCGCCTGGGTGAACGGCGCCCACCAGATGAAGAGCAGGAAGAGGAGCGCAAGGATCCCGTACGTCAGCTCCGGGCGGCCGAAGACGGGCGCCAGCCAGCGCCGCACGGCGATCCCGCTCCGCCCGTCGCCGGTGAGCCACACGCCGAGGAGCGCGACGAGCCCGATCGCGATCGCCGCCCAGGCGCCGTCGGCGAGCAGCTGGGTGATGATGTCCCAGGCTTCGCTCGCGGCCTCCTCGACGCTGCTCGTCGTCGCGAGCTCGTCGACGACGTAGTTGCCGGCGACCGAGCGCAGGACGAGGACGAGGAGCCCGGCGACGACGATCCCGATCGCGATCGCGCGCACCTCGATCCGCCGCCGCCCGCGCGCGAGCCAGATCGCGATGCCCCAGAGGAGGAACGGCACGATCCAGATCCACGTCGCGACCTTCTCGAAGATCTCGGTGACCTTCTGGGCGGTGTCGAGCTTCTCCGCCGGGAGGACCGTGATCACGCCGGTGTCCTCCGGCAGCCGGTTCGCGAGGTTGCCGACGAAGTCGAACCGCTCGCCGAGCTGCAGGACGACGGGGCGCAGGTTGATCACGACCGCCTTGTCCTGGACTTGCACCACCCGCGTGTCGTTGCGGAGGACGTCGACGAGCTGCTCGTGCGCGAGCGCGACGGACTCGCGCCACACCGCCTGGACGCGCGGCCGCTCGAGGAGCCGGCCGGCGGCGCGGTCGGTGAGCTCGCGGAGCCCCGCCGCGATCGGGCCTGCCAGCCGCTGCTGGTCGGGAGGCAGGCGGCCCTCGAGCTCGGCCGCGACGTCCACGTTGGCGAAGAGGGCGTCGACGGAGGCCGCTGCGATCTGGTCGCGGATCGCGTCGTTCGCGATCAGCTCGGTCGCGGTCTCCTCGAACGTGTCGTTGTCGAACGCCTGCCAGTGCAGGTAGCCGGCGACGATCGTGACGGCGGCGAGCAGGGCGCCGAGCACGACGAGGACCCGCGCCAGGATCAGGCGCCAGAGCGGAGCGCGGGATGTCTCGGGGCTGCTCACGGCTGAGGAGACGCGCCGGGGCGCGCGCTGTCCACTATCCCCCCGGGCCGGGCGGGGGTCAAGCGGCCTCGGTCGGCCGCGGCCGGGCACGCCGCCACGCGGTGGCGTTGAGGAACGCGGCCGCGATGATGAGCCGGGCCGTGACGTAGAGCCAGAGCAGGATGACGGTGGCGGCGCCGAGCGAGCCGTACAGCTCGGACGAGCGCCCGAGCCGGGGGACGAGGTAGAGGACGACGAACACGTGGATGGCCTCGGTCCCGAGCGCCACGAGCACCGCGCCCGGCAGCAGCGCGCGGGCCGGCACGTCGTCGGCGTGCGGAAGCAGCCACATCACCCAGAGCGCGATCACGGCGTAGACGCCGAGCATCGCGAACGTGGCCAGGAGCCCCCAGACGCCGAGCTCGTTGCGGAGCCAGGCGGTGGCGGCCGAGGCGAGCATCAGGGTGATCGCGAGGCCGTTGAACAGGATCAGCGCCGCGACGGGCCGCCGCACCTTCCCGAGCGGCACGTCCCACGCGAGCGCGTGCGCGAGGCGCAGGGCGCGGACGACTGCGAGCGAGAAGTACGCGGTGAAGAAGATGCCCGCCGCGAGGAAGTACCACCGGCTGCTCGTGCTGTCGCCGATCGCCTGGGAGGCGGAGCGGGCCGCCGCGGCCCCCATGCCGATGCTCCGCGCGGCGTCGTCGAGGCTGTCCTCGTCCGCGCTGCGCCAGAAGCTCAGGACCGCGGCGAAGAGCAGGCCGAGCGGGAGCAGCCAGAAGAAGAGGCGGTACGCCAGGCCGCCGGCCAGCAGGGCGCCGCCCGCGCGGCGCTCGCGCACGTGCGCCTCGAGCCCGCACTCGACCCCCCTGACCCGGTCGACGCCCCACGCGAGGGCGCGCTCGCCGGCGATCTGCGCCGTCGCGACCCGCGCGCCGACCCAGCCGGCGCGCTCGCCGTCGCGCGGGCGGTCTCTCCCCCGATCCGGTTCGACGTCCGACACTCCCGCACCGATGGTCACACAGGCTCGCGCCCGCCGTCGACTGCTCTATGCTCGCCGCTGTGCCGATGGTGCCGTCCGACGAGTCGACGAGCGGCGTGAGCGGCCGAGGCGCGGCGGCGACCTTCCGCAACGCGGTCGACACCACGATCGCGGTGCGCACGATCCTCATCGGCGTCCTCGTCTTCCTGCTGGCGTGGGCCGTCGTCTCGATCCGGGACACCTTGCTGCTCGTCTTCGTCGGGATCTTCCTCGCGCTCGTCTTCGAGGTGCCTGTGCGCACGTTCATGCGCCTGACCGGCCGGGGGCGCGGCGGCTCGGCGACGATCGTCGTCCTCGGCACCGCGCTGCTCATCACGGTGCTCGGGCTCCTCTTCCTCGTGCCGCTCGCGGGCAGTGTCCGCGACTTCCTCCAGGGCGTGCCCGAGCTCGTCGAGCAGCTCCGCGAGTCCGGCGAGCTCGACGCGATCGGCGACTCGGGCGCGGCCGAGAACGTCCAGCAGGGCGCCGACTCGTTCGGCGCCTCGATCCCCGACGCGATCTCGGCGCTGATCGGCTTCGCCGGCGACGCGTTCTCGATCGGTCTCGCGCTCTTCACCGTCCTCTTCCTCTGCCTCTTCCTGCTGATCGACATCGCGAACCTGAAGCGGGCGGCCGCGAGCATGCTGCTGCCCGACGACGCAGACCGCTGGCTCGCGGTCTGGGAGCGGATCACGAACAGCGTCTCGCGTTGGGCGATCGGCGCGATCACGATCGCGTGCATCGCGGGCACCGTGCAGGGCACGACCGCCTGGCTTCTGGGCTCGAGCTACGCGCTCGCGCTCGGCGTGATCGCGGGCGTCCTCGACCTGATCCCCAACCTCGGCGCGACCATCGCCGGGTTCATCCTCGTCCCGACGCTGTGGGCCGAGGAGGGCCTGACCGCGGCCGTGATCATGCTGATCGTCGTCCTCGTCTACCAGCAGCTCGAGAACAACGTGCTGGGGCCGACGATCTACGGCAAGGCGGTCAACATCTCGGCGTTCTTCGTGATCCTCGGCGTGACGCTCTTCGGCGCCCTCCTCGGCGTCCTCGGCGCACTCGTCGCGGTGCCGGTCACGGCCTCGCTCCAGATCGTCGTCCAGGAGGTGACGAAGGCGAGGCGGGCGGCGATGGCCGAGGCCCGCGCGGCGCGGGAGCCGGTCGCGCCCCTGGCCGAGGACGCCTCGGCGCCCGCGTCGTAGGCCGTGCTCGAGGCGTTCGGCTGGGGGCTGCTCGCCGCGTCCTCGCTCCTCCTCGGCGGCCTCCTCGCGGTCGCCCTGCCGATCGGGCGGCGTCTGCTCGGGGTCGTGATGGCCTTCGGCGCGGGCGTCCTCATCAGCGCCACCGCGTTCGAGCTCGTCGAGGAGGCGTTCCAGACCTCGGGCCTGCTCTCCGACGTCGCCTACGGCCTGTTCGCGGGCTGCGCCGTCTACGCGCTCGGCGACGCGCTGCTCGACCGCTTCGGCGGCGCCGACCGGAAGAGCTCGGGCGGCGAGCAGGCCGCGGGCTCGGCGCTCGCGATCGTCCTCGGCATCGTCCTCGACGGGATCCCCGAGTCGGCCGTGATCGGGCTCACGCTGCTCGAGGGCGGCGCGGTCAGCGTCGCGATGCTGATCGCCGTCTTCGTCTCGAACGTCCCGGAGGCGGTCGCGGCGACCTCCGGGCTCGTCCAGTCGGGCTGGCGCCGATCGCGGGTCTTCCTCCTCTGGGCCGTCGTGGCGCTGGTCTCGGGGCTCGCGTCGCTCGCCGGCTACGGCCTCCTCGACGGCGCCTCGCCGAGCCTCGTCGCGTTCGTTCTCGCCTTCGCAGGCGGGGCGATCCTGACGATGCTCGCCGACACGATGATGCCCGAGGCGTACGCCCACGGCGGCAAGCTCGTCGGCGTCTTCACGACGCTCGGCTTCGCGACGGCGTTCGCGATCAGCGCCTTCGAGTGACCCTCAGCTCGATCCGGCCGTCCTCGGGCGCGGGCATATACTGGCGCAGCGGACGGCGGGGGCGTGTGCGACGGTCTCGGTGCCCGTTCAATCTCTCGTCAGGCGAAGCGCAGTTCCAACAAGGAGACGTCATGGCAGTTGGCCCCGTCGACGTGTACATCATCGGTTTTCCGGGCAACAAGTTCACCGGGCGGATAGCCCCGGCGATCATGGAGCTCGTGGACGACGGAACGATCCGGGTGCTGGATCTCCTCTTCGTGATGAAGAATGAAGACGGCACCGTGACGACGCTGGAGGCAGCGGACATCGACGAAGAAGGGCCGGCCTTCCTCGCCATCGACGTCGCGCAACCGGGCGCGTTGGGGCCCGAGGACGCCGAGGAGGTCAGTGACGACCTCCCGGCGAACAGCTCGGCACTCCTGATCGCTTTCGAGAACCTCTGGGTCGGGAAGGTGGTCGAGGCCCTGCGGGCCGCGGACGCCGTTCTGATCGACTCGATCCGGATCCCGGCCGACGTCGTGGAAGCCTTCGAGGCAAGCTAGCCGCCGCCCTTCGAGATCGAAAGGACCATCATGGGACTAGTACGCATGGCCGCTCGTACCGCCGTAGTCGCGGGAACCGCCACCGCCGTGTCCGGGCGCGTGCACCGCCGTCAGGCCGCGAGGTGGGACGAGCAGGACGCGCAGCAGTATCAGGAGCAGCAGCCCCA
>DASTKY010000376.1:0-3849 GCA_035715495.1 Gaiella sp.
TCGCGGAGCTCGGGTCGGTCGACATCCTCGTCAACAACGCGGGCACGCTCGACCACGTCGCGCAGTTCGCCGACCAGCGGCCCGAGCTCTGGGAGCGCGACCTGCGCGTGAACCTGACGGGCGCGTTCAACTGCGCCCAGGCGGTGTGGCCGCATCTCCGCGAGCGCGGCTGGGGCAGGATCGTGAACATGGCGTCCGTCGCCGGCACGCTCGGGGGCTTCGGCCAGGCGAGCTACTCGACGACGAAGTCCGGAATCCTCGGCCTGACGAAGACCCTCGCGATGGAGGGCGGGCGCCACGGGATCACGTGCAACGCGATCGTCCCCGGGATCATCGGCACGGAGGCGTTCCACATGGCGAACCCGGCCATGAACGAGCGGATCGCCGCACGCACCGTCTTCAAGCGCCCGGGGGAGCCGCAGGACGTCGCGAACGCCATCGCCTGGCTCTGCTCCGACCTCGCCGCGTACGTGACCGGGGTCGAGCTCAACGTCTCCGGCGGGGTCGAGCTCTTCGTCTTCTGAAAGCCCGGTGGAGCGGGGAAAATCCCCCGAAATTGCAGAAGCCGGGCTGGTGGCCTCGGCTAGAGTTCGCATTCGTGTCATCCGGCGCGTCGAGCGTTTCGGGAATGGCGCGCCGGCGACGCTCATCCCGCATCGCGGTGCGTCGAGCCGTCCTCGTGATCGGCGTCGTCGTGCTGCTCGTGGGCGTGTCGCTGATCGTCGTCGCGGGCTCCCCGACGCGTCTCGCGGCGGGAACGACGATCGCGGGCGCGGAGGTCGGCGGGCTCGGCCTGGACGACGCGACCGCGACCCTGGCCGAGCGGTCCGACGCCCTCCAGCGCGAGCCGGTCGCGTTCCTCGCGGGCGGCCGGACCTTCGAGCTGACCGCGTCCCAGCTCGGCGTGCGCCCGGACTGGGACAGCGCCGTGCACCGCGCCGCGGCCGCCGCCGACGGCTTCGCGCCGGTCCGCGGGATCCGGCGCATCCAGACGAAGCTCTTCGGCGCGGACGTCGCTCCCGAGGTGGCGGTGTACCCGTCGGTCCTCGCGTACACGGTCGGGCGCATCGCGGCGGCGGTCGACCGCCCCGCCGTCGACGCGTCCGTGCGCCGGCGCGGGCTGAGCGTCTCGGTCGCCCCCGAGCGGTCGGGCCTCACGCTCGACCGCGCGCGGGCGAAGGCGCTGATCGTCGAGGCGCTGGCAGACCTCGAGCGGAGCGGCCCCGTCCGTCTGCCGCTCGTCGAGTCACGGCCCCGCGTGCGGCGCGCCGAGCTCGCCGAGGCGGCCGCCACGGCGCGGACCGCGCTCTCCGCGCCCGTGACCCTGACCGCCGGCGCAACCCGCTTCCGCCTGCCTCGCTGGAAGGTCGCGGAGCTCCTGCGACTGCCGACCGGCGGCGCGACCGAGGTCGCGATCGCCGGCCCGAAGGCCGACCGCTGGCTCGCCTCGCTCGCCCGCTCGATCGGCCGCACGCCGCGCAACGCGACGTTCGCGGCGGTGCCCGGCGGGGTCGAGGTCGTCCCCGCCCGTCCCGGGCGCGCGCTCGACCTCGAGGCGTCCCGGGCGGCCGTCGCCCGCGCGGCCTTCTCGCCGACGACCCGGACGGCGCCGCTCGTCGTCGAGACGGCGGAGCCGGCGCGCTCGACCGCCGAGGCGAAGGCGATGGGGATCACCGGCGTCGTCGGCTCCTACACGACGACCTACGGCGGCACGCCGGGCCGGGTCCACAACGTCCGGCTCGTCGCGGACCTGATCGACGGCGCGCTGATCGCGCCGGGCGCCCGGTTCTCGTTCAACGACACCACCGGCGAGCGCAACGCCGCGAAGGGCTTCGAGGAGGCGCCGGTGATCATCAACGGCGAGCTCCAGACGGGGATCGGCGGCGGGGTCTGCCAGGTCTCGACCACTGTCTTCAACGCTGCCTTCGAGGCAGGCCTCTCGATCGACCGGCGCACGAACCACGCGCTCTACATCGACCACTACCCGCTCGGGCGGGACGCGACGGTGAACTACCCCGACCTCGATCTCGTGTTCACGAACGACACCGACCGCTGGCTGCTGCTCCGGACGTTCGTCGGCGCGGGCTCGCTGACCGTCAACCTGTACGGCACGCCGCAGGACCGGCGCGTCGAGACCGAGACGGCGCCGCTCCAGGTCGACGGCAAGGTGCCGTGGAAGCGGATCGACGACCCGACGCTCTTCCGCGGCGAGAAGGTGGTCGAGCAGTTCGGCGTCCCGCCGCGCTCCACCGCGGTCACCCGCCGGGTCTACGCGCCGGACGGCACGCTGATGTACGACACGACCTGGCGCTCCTACTACGTCGGCGAGCCGACCGTGGTGCGGCTCGGGACGAAGCCGCGGCCGAAGCTCGAGGAGCCGAAGGGGAAGGCGAAGGCCGACGCGAAGGGGAAGGCCGGCGCGACCGACGGCGTCACGCCTCCGGCCGCGCAGGAGACGACGACGACTCCTCAGCCCTGAGGACGTCCTCGACGAACCACACGGGCACGCGGATTGGGCGCCGCGTGACGGCGTCGACCGTCGCGTGGGCCGTCCAGCCGTGCGCGACGCGCTCCCCCGCGCGCGTGACGGCGTACTCGTAGCGGAAGCGCGCGCCGCGGATGTCGCGGCAGCGGACCCACACCGTGAGCACCTCGTCGAACGTCGCCGCCCGCTCGTACTCGAGGTGCACGGCCGTCGTCAGCGCCTCGATGCCGCGCTCGCGGATCGCCTGGTAGCCCCCCGCGAACTCCTGGAGGTACGCGACGCGGGCAACCTCGAGCCAGACGACGAACGACGCGTGGTGGGCGATCCCCTGCGCGTCGGTCTCCGCGAAGCGGACGCGGACGTCGTGGCCGAACGGATAGCCGTCCATGCGACCGGGCGAGGATAGTCCCGCGCCTACAGTGAGGCACGTGGGAACCGCCGCGGAGCTGGCCGACCTGCTCGACGCCCGCGGCCCGGCCGTCGTCCTCACCGGCGCGGGGATGAGCACGGAGAGCGGTATCCCGGACTTTCGCTCGGCGTCCGGGCTGTGGGCCGACGTCGACCCCTTCGAGGTGGCGTCCATCGACGCGTTCCGCCGCGACCCGCTGCGCGTGTGGCGGTGGTACGGCCCGCGGATCGAGGGGCTCCTCGCCGCGCGGCCGAACGCCGGGCACGAGGCGCTCGCGGCGCTCGAGCGCGCCGGGCGCGTCCGGGCCGTGCTGACGCAGAACATCGACACGCTCCACACGCGGGCCGGGAGCACGTCGGTCGTCGAGCTGCACGGCTCGATCGCGAGCTTCACGTGCCTCTCGTGCGGCGCGCGCGAGCCGCTCGACGCGGTGCTGGCGCAGCTCCGCGAGCGCGAGACGCCGCTCTGCCCCGCGTGCGGCGCGATCCTGAAGCCGGGCGTCGTGATGTTCGGGGAGCTCCTCCCGGTCGACGCGTTCGCACGGGCGGAGCTGCTCGCGCGGGAGGCGGGGGTGCTGGTGGTCGTCGGCTCCTCGCTCCAGGTCTGGCCCGTGGCAGGCCTCCCGTCCGAGACGCTCGCCGGGGGCGGCGCGCTGGCCGTCCTCAACGAGGAGGCGACGCCTTTCGACGAGGACGCGGCCGTCGTCGTGCGGGCCCGGGCCGGCGAGGTGCTGGTGGAGGTCGAGCGACGCCTGCGCGAGCCTTCCCAGGACGGCGGCGACCCGGCATCATGACGCGCATGCGGGTCGCGATTCCCCTGCTCATCGCGGTGTCCGTGCTGGCTGCCGGCTGTGGCGGGGAGGACGAGTCCGCCGCCCCGGCCCGGGCGCCCGCACCGCGGGACGGCCGGCTCCCGGCCGACGCCGTGCCGCCCGATGAGGCGGGGACGCCCGAGC
>DASTKY010000377.1:0-4616 GCA_035715495.1 Gaiella sp.
TGCCGCGCGCTACGTCGGGCCCGCCGAGCGGTCGCTCTCGACCGTCTAGTGACGCTCGCCGAGGCCGCCGCCCGCGCGGAGGAGCTGGCCCGCACGCCCGGGAACGAGCGGGAGCTCGCGACCCTCCGCGCGCAGTGGGACGACGAGCTCGAGGCGGCGGCGCGGAACCACGACTACCGGATCCGCGGGGTCGCGTACCGCGCGATCGCGCAGTTCCGCTACCGGCAGAAGCTCGAGCTGCTCCGCCGCGGGCTCGAGGACGAGAGCGCGGGCGCGCGCGGCTCGGCGCTGATCGCGCTGACGTCGCTCTCGGCCGACCATCCCGGCGACGTCAACGCGTACCGGCCGGCATTGCACGAGCTCGCCGCCCGCGACCCGAACCCGGCGGTGCGGCGGCTCGCGATCGTCAGCCTGCGGAACGGCTCGGCCGACCGCGGCACGATCCAGCTCCTCCAGGGGATGGCGGACGACGACGAGGTCGACCGCGAAGTGCGCGACACGGCCCGCTCCGTCGCGGCCGCGCTCGTGAAGAAGTCCCGCGCGAAATAGGCTGCCGACGTGGCGACGCCGCTCGTGGGTCTGATCATGGGGTCGCGCTCCGACTGGGAGACGATGCGCCACGCCGCGGAGACGCTCGACGAGCTCGACGTGCCGTACGAGCGCCGCGTCGTCTCGGCCCATCGGACGCCCGACCTCCTCTTCGAGTACGCCGGCTCCGCCGAGGCGCGCGGCCTCCGCGTCCTGATCGCGGGCGCGGGCGGCGCGGCGCACCTCCCGGGGATGGCCGCCGCGAAGACGCAGCTGCCCGTCCTCGGCGTCCCGGTCGAGTCGAACGCGCTCTCGGGGCTCGACTCGCTCCTCTCGATCGTGCAGATGCCCGCCGGGATCCCCGTCGGCACGCTCGCGATCGGCCGGGCGGGGGCCGTCAACGCCGCGCTCCTCGCGGCCGCGATCCTGGCCGGCTCGGACGCCGGGCTCGCCGACCGCCTGCGCCGGTTCCGCGAGGCGCAGACGGAGGGCGTGCTCGAGAGCTCCGACCCGGCCGCGTGAGGCGCCCCTCCCGATGACGCTCGTCGCCTGCATCGGCGGCGGGCAGCTGGGGCGCATGCTCGGGCTCGCCGGCCTGCCGCTCGGTCTCGACTTCCGCTTCCTCGATCCCGCGCCCGATGCCTGCGCGGGCGCGGTCGGGGAGCTCGTCGTGGGCGCCTACGACGACCCGGACGGCCTCGAGCGGCTCGCCGACGGCGCCGACGTCGTCACCTACGAGTTCGAGAACGTGCCGGTCGAGGCAGCCGCGCGGGTCGGCGCCGTGCCCGGCGTCGCGGCGCTCGAGCGTGGCCAGGACCGGCTGCACGAGAAGGAGCTCTTCCGCTCGCTCGGCATCCCGACCGCGCGGTTCGGCCCGCTCGAGGAGACGGGGCTGCCCGCGGTCGTCAAGACGCGGCGGCTCGGCTACGACGGCAAGGGCCAGCGGCGCGTCGAGCAGGTGGAGGCGATCGGCGCCGACGAGCTCGCCGAGGAGCTCGTCCCCTTCGACCGTGAGCTCTCGATCGTCGGCGTCCGCGGCCGGGACGGCGAGACGCGCTTCTGGCCGGTCGGGGAGAACGTCCACCGGGACGGGATCCTGCGGATCACGCGCGCACCTGCGCGCGACGCGCCCCAGCGCGAGGCTGAGGCGCTGTGCGCGGCGCTCCTCGACGAGCTGGGCTACGTCGGCGTCCTCGCCGTCGAGCTCTTCGAGGTCGAGGGCCGGCTGCTCGCGAACGAGTTCGCGCCGCGCGTCCACAACACCGGCCACTGGACGATCGACGGCGCCGAGACGAGCCAGTTCGAGAACCACCTGCGCGCGATCCTCGGCCTCCCGCTCGGGCCGACGGGCGCCCGCGCGCCCTCGGTGATGGTCAACCTGATCGGCGATGTGCCGCCGGTGGACGAGCTGCTCGCGCTCGGCGCGCACGTGCACCTCTACGGCAAGGAACCGCGCGCCGGCCGCAAGGTCGGGCACGTGACGCTCGTCGACCCGGCCGAGCGGGTCGTCGAGCGGGCCGCCGCGCTCGCCGGCTAGCCCGTCTCGGGCGCGGGCTCGGCCCGGCGGCGGGCGTGGGGGTGGGCGCGGAAGTACGCCTCGCGGCGGTGGCGGTCGGAGACGTGCGTGTACCGCTCGGTCGTCGTGACGTCCGCGTGGCCGAGCATCTCCTGGACGCTGCGGAGGTCGGCCCCGCCCTCGAGCAGGTGGGTGGCGAACGAGTGGCGCAGGAGGTGCGGGTGGACCCGGCCGGGCTCGAGGCCGGCGCGGTCGGCGAGCTTGCGGAGGACGAGGAAGGCGCCGGCGCGGGTCAGCGCCCCTCCGCGGGCGTTGAGGAAGAGGTCGGGCCGGTGGCGCCGGTCGAGGTGCGGGCGCCCGAGCGCCATGTACCGGCGGAGCGCCTCGGCGCCGGGCCGGCCGAGCGGGACGAGCCGTTCCTTCGAGCCCTTCCCGACGACGCGCACCACGCGGTTCTCGAGGTCGACCGACGCCTTCCGGAGGCCGACGGCCTCCGAGACGCGCAGGCCCGCGCCGTAGAGCAGCTCGACGAGGGCGCGGTCGCGGAGCGCGCGCGGCGCTGTCCCGGCGGCCGCGTCGATGAGGCGCTCCGCCTCGGACGGCGACAGCGTCCGCGGAACCGTCCGCGGGCGACGCGGGCCGGCGATGCCCGCGGCGGGGTTGTCGGCCTTGCTGCCGATCAGCGTCAGGTGCCGGAGGTACGCGCGCACGGCCGCGAGCCGTCGCGCGATCGTCGAGGCGGCACGGCCCTCGGCGCGCATCGTCGCGAGCCACTCCTCGATCTGCTCGGTCGTCGCGTCGCCGATCGGGCGGTCCAGGAAGGCGGCGAACGCGGCCAGGTCGCGCCGGTACGCGTCCACCGTGCGCGGCGACCGGCGGGCCGCCAGCAGGAGCAGGTAGCCCTCGACGTCCGGATCGGTCCTCGTGTCGGTCATGGCGGCCAACCCCGATTCGGCGGCCGGAGGTCTCCTCCTGCGGTCCGCACGGCTACGACCGCGGGTGCGCACGGTCGTAGACGCGGCGGAGCCGCCGCGCGTCGACGTGGCTGTAGACCTGCGTCGTGGAGAGCGACGCGTGGCCGAGCAGCTCCTGGATCGTCCGGAGGTCGGCGCCGCCCTCGAGGAGGTGCGTCGCGTAGGCGTGACGGAAGCGGTGCGGGTTCGCGACCAGCCGCCGCAGCGTGCTCGTCTCGAGCCGCCGGCCCCGGGCGGAGAGGAAGAGGGCGTCGCAGGCGTCACGGGCGAGCAGCGGGCGGCCGTCGCGGAGCCAGCGCCCGACGCGCCACGCGGCCTCCTCTCCGAGCGGCACGACGCGCTCCTTGCCGCCCTTCCCGCGGACGTGGAGGTGCTCCCGGTCGAGGTCGAGGTCGCCCAGGTCGAGCGCGACGGCCTCCGCCGAGCGCAGCCCGCACGAGTAGACGAGCTCGAGGAGAGCGCCGTTTCGCAGCGCCAGCGGCCCGTCGCCGGCCTCGCTCGCCCGGTCGACGAGCTGCTCGACCTCGGCCTGGGTGGGCGTCTCCGGGAGGCGCCGCGGCCGGCGCGGCGCGAGCGCCGCCTCGGGCACGCGGGAAGGCCCGAGCGCGTGGCGGAGGAGGGAGCGGACCGCGGAGAGTCGGCGCCCGATGGTCGTGGGCGCGAGACCGCGGCGCGCGCGGCCCAGCTCGGCCGTGTAGGCGGCGAGCGCGCGGACGTCGACCTGGTCGAGGTCGAGGCCCTGCTCCCGGAGCCAGGCAGCGAAGTCCGCGAGGTCGGCGCGATAGGCGCGCCGCGTCGCGTCCGAGAGCGCGGGGCGGGCGAGGAACCGCTCGATCGCAGCCGCCGAGTCCACGGCTACCGTGTTCTCTCCCGGTCGCCCCTCGCCTCCCGATGCGCATCCTCCTCGCCCTGCTCGCCGTGGCCGCACTCGCCGCCGGCGCGTACGTCGTGGTCGCGCGCGACGAGCCGGAGCCGGCGGGCGAGGTGGGGTCGCTGACGCTCGTCGGGGACTCGCTCAACGTCGGCACCGACCCGTACCTGCGGGATGAGCTCGAAGGCTGGACGATCGACGCGCACGATCGCGTCGGCCGCCAGACGGATGAGGGCGTCGAGGAGCTGCGCCGCCTCCGCTCGTCGCTCGCGCCGATCGTGGTCGTCAGCCTCGGGACGAACGACGCCGACGGCAGCGAGGACGCGTTCCGCGACCACGTCGCCGACGCGATCGGGATCGTGGGGCCGCGCCGGTGCCTCCTCTGGGCGACGGTCGTGCGCTCGGGGGCGCCACGCGACGGGTTCAACGCCGTGCTCGAGGCCGCCCGCGCCGAGCACCCCAACCTGCGACTCGTCGACTGGGCCTCGCTCGTCGAGCGCGAGCCCGAGACGCTCGCGTTGGACACGGTGCACGGCACGCCCGAGGGGTACGCGCGCCGGGCGGAGGAGACGGCCGAGGCGGTCCGCCGCTGCCCGGCCGGGTGAGGCCACCGTGCTGTACCGGCTCCTCCGCGCCACCGTCCCGCCGCTCCTTCGCCGCTTCTGGCGGCTCCGGGTCGTGGGGGTGGAGCGCCTGCCGCCCGGCGCGGCGATCGTCGTCGCGAACC
>DASTKY010000378.1:0-3320 GCA_035715495.1 Gaiella sp.
TGCTCGGCGTCCTCGCGGAGCACCGCGGCAACGGGCTCGGAACCGCGCTCCTCGTCACCGCCTTCGCGGCCTTCCGCGGCCGCGGCCTCTCACGCGCGGGCCTCGGGGTCGACGCCGAGAACACCACGGGCGCCGTCCGCCTCTACGAGCGCGCCGGGATGACCGTCGACGAGCGCCAGGACATCTGGGAGCTCTCGACGTGAGCACGCTGCGGGCGAGGTGCCCGGACTGCCGGACGCTCACCGCCGTCGCGTTCGACGACGTCTACGAGTGCCACAGCTGCGGGGCGGAGTTCGCCGCGGGCCTCGTGCGGGTGCCGCGCGCCTGGGGCGCGGGCGGCGAGACGATGGCCCGCGCGGCGGCGACGAAGCTGCGCTACCCCGAGGCGCTCGTCGTCGCCGAGGACGGCGTCGAGGCGCAGGCCGCCGCGACGGCGGCCGGGCTCCCCGCTCGTCCGCTCGTCCTCGGCGGGTGCTGCTGCGCGCACCTGGGCGCGATCCGCGGGCTGGCCGCGCGGCACGGGCGCCTTGCAGTCGTCTGGCTCGACGCGCACGGCGACCTCAACACGCCGGAGACCTCGCCGTCGGGGAACGCCTGGGGGATGCCGCTCCGCCTCGCCCTCGAGGAGGGCTCGGTCGCGCCGGCCGACGTCGCGCTGGTCGGCGCGCGCGACCTCGACCCGCCCGAGCAGGCGTACGTCGCCGAGCACGGGATCGACGACGACCTCGAGCGGGCGCTCGCGGGCACCGAGGCCGTCTACGTCGCGCTCGACGTCGACGTGCTCGAGCCCGGGTCCGTCGCGTGCTTCATGCCGGCGCCGGGAGGCCTCCAGCCCGCCGAGGTCGAGGCGGTCCTGATCGACGTCGCCGTCCGCAGCCGCGTCGCGGGGCTCGGCCTGACGGGCCTCGCCGAGGGCGCGGACCCCGCGACGCTCGAGCGGTTCGCGGCCGCGGCGGGACTCTGACGCGGAGGGGACTAAGATGCCCGGGGTGTCGTCACCGGAACGCATCGACGTCTCCATCGAGCACAAGCGATCCGATCCCGAGAGATCGAACGGCGACCGGGCCCATCCGAACACGTGCCCGGGCTGCGGCTCCCACTACCGGGACGAGGAGCTCTCGGTGCACCTCCGCGTCTGCACCCAGTGCGGGTTCCACTATCCCGTCCGCGCGCCGGAGCGCGTCGCGCAGCTCGCCGACCCGGGAACGTTCGAGGAGGAGGACGGCGAGCTCCGCTCCGCCGACCCGCTCGGGTTCTTCGACCTGAGGCCGTACGTCGAGCGCCTCGCCGAGGCGGAGAGCGTCACGGGCCTCGGCGACGCGATGCTGACCGGCCGCGCCTCGATCGACGGCCACCCGTGCCGGCTCGCGGCGATGGACTTCTCCTTCATGGGCGGCTCGATGGGCAGCGTCGTCGGCGAGCGGTTCGCGCGCGCCTGCGAGCGTGCGGCCGACGAGCGGGGCGTGCTCGTCTCGGTCTCCGCGTCGGGCGGCGCGCGGATGCAGGAGGGGATCCTCGCGCTCATGCAGCTGCCGAAGACCGTGGCCGCCGTGGACGAGCTGCACGACGCCGGCGGGACGCTGCTCTCCGTGCTCGCCCATCCGACGACGGGCGGGGTGACCGCGAGCTTCGCGAGCCTGGGCGACGTGATCCTCGCCGAGCCCGGCGCCCTGACGTCCTTCGCGGGGCCGCGCGTGGTCGCGCAGACGACGCGCGAGAAGCTCCCCGACGACTTCGGGCTCGCCGAGTCGAACCTCCGCTTCGGGCACGTCGACGCGGTCGTCCCGCGCTCCGAGCTCCGCCCGACGCTCGCCCGCCTCCTTCGCCTCTTCGGAGGCCCCTCGTGACGCAGGAAGCCGAGCTCGGCCTCCGCGATCGCCTGGCGCAGCTCTCGGGCGTCAAGCTGCTCCGCGGCACCCGCCTGTCGGCGGAGCTCGAGCGCCTGCAGCGGCAGCTGGAGCGGCTCCGCGAGGACACGACCGACGAGGAGATCTGGAAGCGCGTCGAGCTCGCACGGCACGAGAGCCGGCCGTACACGCTCGACTACGTCGAGCGGATCCTCGACGACTGGTTCGAGCTCCACGGGGACCGCGGCCGGATGGACGACTCCGCGATGATCGCGGGGATCGGCCGCCTGAACGGCCAGACCATCGCGCTCGTCGGCCACCAGAAGGGCCGCGACCTCAAGTCGCGCGTCTACCGGAACTACGGCATGGCGTACCCGGAGGGCTACCGCAAGGCGATGCGCACGATGGCGCTCGCCGAGCGCCACGGCTTCCCGGTCGTGTCGCTCGTCGACACGCCCGGCGCGTACCCGGGCGTCGCGGCCGAGCAGCACGGGCAGGGGGGCGCGATCGCGCGCGCCCAGGCGGTGATGCTCCGGCTCGGCGTGCCGACCGTCGCCGTCGTGATCGGCGAGGGCGGCTCGGGCGGCGCGATCGCGATCGCCGTCGCCGACCGCGTGCTGATGCAGGAGAACGCGATGTACTCGGTGATCTCCCCCGAGGGCTGCGCGTCGATCCTCTGGCGCGACGCGGCGCAGGCGAAGAAGGCCGCGTCGGCGTTCAAGCCGGACGCCGCGCACTGCCTCGAGCTCGGCGTGATCGACGGGATCGTCCCCGAGCCCGAAGGCGGCGCCCAAGAGGATCACGATGCGGCGGCGGCGCTCCTCCGCGACTCGATCGTGGCGCACCTGCACGAGCTCGCGGACGCCTCGCCGGACGAGCTTCGCCGCACCCGCCGCGCGAAGTTCCGCTCGCTCGGCGTCCTCGCGAGCGTTTGAGCCCCTCGCAGGCTCTCCACACTTTCCACAGGCTTATCCCCGGACCCGAAATCCCCGGTTTGCAGGGGTGACGTCCGAGCTGTGACGAGTGTGTTAAGGGGAGGCCACCAGGAGGCACGTACGATCGGGCCATGGCCCGGCTGGGGGACTACGAGCGGAAGCGCAACGCGCGGCGCACACCCGAGCCGTTCGGCGGAAAGGCCACGAAGGGCGCGCCGATCTTCGTCATCCAGCGCCACGACGCCCGCCGCCTCCACTACGACCTGCGCCTCGAGCGGGACGGCGCGCTGGCGAGCTGGGCGGTGCCGAAGGGCCTGCCGCTCGAGCCGGGCGAGCGGCACCTCGCCGTCCACGTCGAGGACCACCCGCTCGACTACGCGACCTTCGAGGGCGTCATCCCGTCGGGGCAGTACGGAGCGGGGACGGTCGAGATCTGGGACCACGGCACCTACGAGCTGCTCGAGGAGAAGCGCGACGGGGGGCTGACGTTCCGGCTCGCCGGGGAGCGGGCCGACGGCGTCTGGACGCTCGTGCCCGC
>DASTKY010000379.1:0-5081 GCA_035715495.1 Gaiella sp.
TCCCTCACCACCGCAGAGCCGTTCACGACGAAGGACGGGTCGACGATCCGCGAGCTCCATCACACGCCCGTGCAGTCGCTCGCCGAGGCCACGCTCGAGCCCGGTCAGGCGACCGAGCGGCACTACCACGCGGTGACGGAGGAGATCTACCTCATCACCCACGGCGGCGGCGTCCTCGAGGTCGACGGCGAGTCGCGCGACGTGGCCGCGGGGGACGCCGTGCTGATCCCGCCCGGCGCGTGGCACGAGCTGACCGCCGGCCCGTCGGGCGCGCAGCTCCTCTGCATGTGCGCGCCGCCCTATTCCCACGACGACACCCACTTCGCATGATGCGGCTGGTCCTCCTCGGCGCCGTCGTCGGCGCGCTCGCGCTCGTCGCGGCGGGGTGCGGCGGCGACGACGAGAGCTCCGGGAGCGGCGCGACCGAGCCGGCGACCTGGGCCGCAGGGTTCTGCCAGGCGGTCGAGCAGCTGGGGAAGAGCATCTCGGAGGCGGGGCAGGGGCTGACGGGGGACGGGCTCCCCTCCCGCGACGAGATCGTCCAGGCGGTCGACAATGCGGCGGAAGCGGTCGACACGTTCGCCGACGACCTCAGCGCCCTCGGCCGGCCGGACGTGCCCAGCGGCGAGGAGATCCAGTCGAGCCTCCAGACGGCCACCGATGACGCCCGCCAGGCGTTCGACGACGCCAAGGGCGACCTCGACGAGGAGATCGACTCCGCGACGGACGTTGCGGCTGCCGCCGGCGCGATCGCCCAGGCGACCCAGACGGCGCTCACCGCGATCGGCCAGGCGACCTCGAACCTGCAGGAGCTCGACTCCGACGGCACCCTCCGAGCAGAGCTCGAGGATGCCGCCGAGTGCGTGGGGATCGGGTCCTAGCTCAGATCTTGCGCCTGGGCCGGCTCGGGCCCCACTTGCCGCGACGGCGCGAGGAGTAGACGAGCTTCGGCGCGGCGGTGCGCATGCCGGTCGACGCGAACGTCTCGTGCTGTCCGTTCAGCCGGGCGACGCGGCTCATGTCCGCCTGCTGCTCCGGGAGGATCAGCGTGACGCCCGTGCCGGAACGCCCCGCGCGGCCCGTGCGGCCGACGCGGTGGGTGTAGGCCTTGCCGTCCTCGGGCGGGTCGAAGTTGATCACGTGCGTGACGTCGTCGAGATCGAGGCCGCGGGCGGCGACGTCGGTCGCGATCAGCGTCGTGACGGCGCCGCTCTCGAACCGCTCGAGCGCGCGCTGCCGCTGTCCCTGGCTGAGGTCGCCGTGCATGGCGACCGCCTTGACGCCCTGCTGCGTCAGCTTGCGCGCGAGCCGATCGGCGCCGCGCTTCGTGCGGACGAAGACGAGCGCGAGGCCGCGCTCGGACTCGAGCAGCTCGACGAGCGTCGAGACCTTGGTGTCGGCCGTGACCGGGACGAAGTGGTGGTCGATCTCGCCGGATGCGTGCTCGCTCGGCAGCTCCGCCTCGATGCGGGCCGGCGACTGCGTGTACGCCCGCGCGAGCTCGCCGACCTCGCCGTCGAGCGTCGCGGAGAAGAACATCGTCTGCCGGTCGCGCGAGAGGCGCTTGACGATCCGGTCGACCTGCGGCTTGAAGCCCATGTCGAGCATCCGGTCGGCCTCGTCGAGGACGAGGATCTCGACCGCGTCGAGCGTGACGAGCCTGCGGTCGAGGAGGTCCTGGAGGCGGCCGGGCGTCGCGACGATCACGTGCGCGTCGCGCGCGAGGTTCGCCTGGGGCCGCAGCGAGACGCCGCCGTAGACGGAGGCGACCACGAGACCGCGGGCGGCCGCGAGCGACTCGATCTCCTCGGTCACCTGGACGCACAGCTCGCGCGTCGGGACGAGGACGAGGGCGGCGGGGCGGGCGTCGTCGCGCGGGACGCGCTCGACGAGCGGGATCGCGAAGGCGAGCGTCTTGCCGGAGCCGGTGGGCGACTTCGCGAGGAGGTCGGTGCCGGCGAGGGCGGGCGGGATCGCCCGCGACTGGATCTGGAAGGGGGAAACGATGCCGCGCGCGTCGAGCGCTTCGGCAAGCTCCGCGCTCACGCCGAGCGCGGCGAAGGGATTCGTCTGCATGTGACTCCTGTGTTCGGTGGTACCGGCTCGAGACCTACGACCTTCGAGCCCATCACACGGAGTCGAACGAAGCGGATCTCACTGGCCGTCGCGGTCGACGGCCGTAGGAGGAACCGTAGCAGCCGAATCGGCCGTATCGCCGTCGCGGCCGCACTGCCCCATCGCCGTACGGCGGCGACGGTAGGCTCGCCGCATGGCTCCGATCTCCTTCGCGCGCGGCGCCCCGTCGCCCGAGTGCCTCGACCCCGAGCTGCTCTCCGACTGCGCCCGCGTCGCCCTCGACCGCGACGGGCGGACGATCCTCGCCTACGGGACGGGCGGCGGCTACGGGCCGCTCCGCGAGCTGCTCGGCGAGCGCCACGGCGTCGACCCCGGCCGCGTCTTCCTGACGACGGGCGGCCTGCAGGGCTTCGTCTTCTACACCGCCGCCCAGCTCGCCCGGCGGCCGGGCCGCGTCCTCGTGGAAGGCCCCACCTACGACCGCCCGCTCAAGCTCCTCGGCTGGCAGGGCGTCGAGGTCGTGCCGCTCGAGATGGACGCGGAAGGCCTCGACCCCGACGCGCTCGAGGCGGAGCTCGCGCGCGGCGGCGACATCTCCTTCCTCTACACCATCCCGACCTTCCAGAACCCGAGCGGCCGCACGCTCGGCGAGGAGCGCCGCCGGCGCGTGGCCGAGCTCTGCCGCGAGCACGACGTGGACGTACTCGAGGACGACCCCTACGGCCTCGTCCGCTACGAGGGGACGGCGCCCGCGTCGCTCCACGCGCTCGAGGGCGGCGAGCACGTCACCTTCACGTCGTCGTTCTCGAAGACCGTCGCTCCGGGCCTGCGCGTGGGCTGGTTCGTGGTCCCGGAGGCGCTGCGCGCGGGCTTCGACGACCGCGCGGTCTCGACCTACATCTCGCCGCCGCTCCTCCCGCAGGCGATCGTCCACGAGCTCTTCGCCCGCGGCGGCTTCGAGCCGAACCTCGACCGGGTCCGCGGGATCCTCGGCGCCCAGCGCGACGCGATGCTGCGCGCCCTCGAGGCGGAGCTCGCCGGACGGGCGAGCTGGAGCCATCCGGACGGCGGGTACTTCCTCTGGGTCGACCTCGACGGCGTGTCGAGCGCCGACCTCCTCGAGCGCGCGACCGGGGCGGGCGTCACGTTCGTGCGCGGCTCGGACTTCTTCCCGGGCGGGAAGGGCGGGGCCGACTCGGCGCGGTTCGCGTTCTCGTACGAGCCCCCCGAGCGGATCGCCGAGGGCATCCGGATCCTCGCCGGGCTCCTCTAGCCGTCGCCGCGGCACCTGCCCCACCAGCGGGGGACGAAGGTGGCGAGGAGCGCGCCGAGCGCCATGCTGAGGAGGATCAGCCAGATCAGGCGCGTCCTCACGGTGAAGAAGACGAAGCTGACGTCCTGGCGCTCCGAGTTCATCAGCAGGAAGACGACCGCGTACAGCGCGACCAGCGCGAGGACCACGTAGCGCCACCGGATTCCACCCTCGGGCGTCGGCGAGCCGTTGCTCATGGCGCGATCGTAGAGGGCGCGGGCGCTACGCGGCGCCGACTGCGTGCGCGGCGTGTGGGGCGACGGCGCGGACGACGAGCCGCGGCTGGGGCGGCGGCTCGAGCCGGCCGGTCGCCGCGCGGAAGGTCGGGCACGGCGTGTTCCCCGCCAGGGCGCAGAGACCCGCGCGCCGGAAGTAGCAGTCCTCGCACGTGGAGGCCGTTCGCTTGCTCATCGTGTGTGTGAGACCCCTGATTTCGGTGCCGCTACGGTCGGGCATTCTGGCCGCGGTCACGGAGGCCCGCAACCCCCTTCCGGGACGAATCGTCCGCAAATTGCGGGGTGTTTGCGCCCGAGAAAAACCCTGCAAATAGCTATTTTTCGGGAAGCGTTCGCAGAACGCGCAACGCCTGTTCAAAACTCTCCACAGGGATGACCCGCAAGTCCCCTGCATACTGCTGCGCGGTCTCCGCGTTTTCCCCAGCCGGGACGAGGAACACGTCCGCCCCGGCGGACCGGACGCCGAAGGTCTTCTGCTTGATGCCGCCCACCGGGACGACGGTCCCGTCCAGCTCGATCTCCCCGGTGGCGGCGACGCGGTAGCCCCGGTCGACGTCGTTGCCGAGCTCCTGGTAGACCTCGAGCGCGAACGGCAGGCCCGCCGAGGGGCCGCCGACGTCGCCGAGGTCGATCTTCACGTCGACGGGCAGCTCGATCCTCGCGTCCTGCGAGACGCGCACGCCGATGATCGCGCGCTTCTCGTCCTCCGGCGACGCGACGGTGCGCACGGTTCGCTCGAGCTGCTTGCCCTCGCGGCGCAGCCGGAGCCGCACGGCGTCGCCCGGCATCACGTCGCCGACGGCGCGGCGGAGGGCGTCGGGCGTCCGCACCGCGCGCCCTTCGGCCTCGACGATCACGTCGCCGTTCCGCAGCGTGTTCGCGGCCGGCACGTCGATCGCGACCGATTCGACGAGGGCGCCGCGGGGCGCTGCGTCGACGTCCTTCCCGGCCGCCTGGAGGGCGACCGCGGCCGCGATCCGCTCCGAGCGGTTCATCTCGTCCCGGGCGGTGGCGATCCGGTCGGCGAAGGACTGGCCGGGGGCGGTGACCGCGTGGCCCGGCACGATCGAGGCTCCGTCGGGGCGGAGGAACGGGACGAGCCGGTCGAGCCACCGCGCCTTCTTCAGGCGCACGTCGACGTAGTAGATGCCGCCGTCCGGGTCCGGAGCACCCTCGCCCTCGACGGCGACGCGGTTCGCGACGGGGCTCGCCTCGTTCGGGAGGAAGAGGTAGTCCCCGGAGGGGAGGGTGGCCGCGAGGAGGACGAGCGCCGCGAGGAGCGCCGCGCCGGCGAGGAGGAGCCAGGTCCAGGTGCGCGCGAGCACTAGAGGAGCCCCCGCGTGAGGCCGCCGTCGACGGGGATGACGGCGCCGGTCACGTATGCAGCGCCGTCGGAGGCGAGGAAGGCGACGACGCTCGCCACCTCCGCAGGCGTGCCGAGGCGCCCGAGGGGGATC
>DASTKY010000380.1:0-3365 GCA_035715495.1 Gaiella sp.
AGACGTCGCGCAGCGCGTCGACCCCGCGGTCGCCGCGGGCAGTCAGCCCGCGGGCCTCGAGCACGACGTCGCCGATCGCGGCCGGCTCGCGGCGGCGCCCGAGCTCGATCTCGCGGCCGACCATCAGCGCGGCGAGCTCACGGCGCGTCACGTCGGCGGTGCGGACGGTCGCGACCGAGCGCCCGCCGCGGAGGACGGTGACGCGGTCCGCGACGGCCGTCACCTCGTGGAGCTTGTGGGAGATGAAGATCACCGCACGGTCCTCGGCCGCCATCGCACGGAGCGTCTCGAAGAGCCCCTCCGCCTCCTGCGGCGTCAGCACGGCGGTCGGCTCGTCGAGGATCAGGATCCGCGCCTCGCGGTAGAGCGCCTTCAGGATCTCGACGCGCTGCTGCTCGCCGACCGACAGCTGCCAGATCTTCGCCCGCGGGTCGACCGCGAGCCCGAACCGCGCGCCCAGCTCGGCGACCGCGCTCTCGATGCTCCGCCGGTGGAGCATGAACGGGCGGCCGACGTCGCGGTGGTCGCCGAGGACGACGTTCTCGGCCACGGTGAAGGTGTCGACGAGCCGGAAGTGCTGGTGCACCATCCCGATCCCCGCGTCGAGCGCGTCGCGGGGCGACGTCAGCGCCACGGGCCGGCCGTAGAGCTCGAGCTCGCCCTCGTCCGGGTGGTAGAGGCCCGTGAGGATGTTCGAGAGCGTGCTCTTCCCGGCGCCGTTCTCGCCGAGGAGCGCGTGCACCTCGCCGACCGCCACCTCGAGATCGACGCGGTCGTTCGCGACGACGCCGGGGAACCGCTTCGTGATCCCGCGCATCGCCACGGCCGCCTCCGTCGAGGCGGCCGTGGACGGCGCGTCGGGCCGTGTCGTCACGCGGTCGTGTGCCGGTGGCTCAGCCCTTCGGACTACCCTCGATGCCCTTGACCAGCCAGTCGACGCTGAGGATCTCCGGCAGGGTCATCCTCTTCCCCTTCGGGACCCGGAGCTTCCCGGCCTGGTCGTAGAGCGGGCCCTGGAACTCGTAGAAGGTGCCCTTGACGATCTGGGCGCGCTTCGTCGCGATCAGGGCCTTCGTCTTGGCGTTGACCTTCGGGCCGTACGGCGAGAGCAGCGTGAAGCCGTCGGCCATCGAGCCCCAGTAGCTGCCGGTCTTCCAGGTCCCGTTCGCCGCCGCGCGGACGCGCCTCAGGTAGTAGGGGCCCCAGTCGTAGACCGCTGCGACGAGCCACGAGGTCGGCGCGAACTTCCGCGAGTCGCTGTTGTAGCCGACCCACGGCAGCCCCTTGGACTGGGCGAACTGGCCCGCCGCCGGGCTGTCGACGTTCTGGCCGATGACGTCCGCTCCGGCCGCGGCGAGGCTCTCGGCGGCCTTCCGCTCCTTCGCGGGGTCGAACCAGGACTTCGTCCAGACGAGCTTCACCTTCGCCTGCGGCTTCACGAGCTGCACGCCGAGGGCGAACGCGTTCGCGTGGCGGATGATCTCGGGGATCGGGAAGGGGACGATGTAGCCGACCGTGTTGCTCTTGGTCGCCGCGCCCGCCGCGATCCCGGAGAGGTAGATCGCGTCCTCGCCGGCCCCGAAGTAGTTGGCGAAGTTCTTGGCGGTCTTGTAGCCGGTGGCGTGCTCGAAGTACACGTCGGGGTACTTCTTGGCGGCCGCCGCCATCGCGTCCATGTAGCCGAACGAGGTCGCGAAGATGATCTTGTTCCCGTCGCGGACGAGGCTGTCGATCACCTGGGAGGCCTGCGGCCCCTCCGGCACGTTCTCCTTGTAGGTGGTGATGACCTTGTTGCCGAGCGCCTTCTGCACCTTGAGGCGCCCGCGGTCGTGGGCCTGCGACCAGCCGCCGTCGTTGTGCGGCCCGACGTAGATCCACGCGGCCTTGATCGTCGAGCTCGCGTCCGTGCGTGCGGGCGCGGTGGTCGCGACGGTGAGCGCCGCGATCGCGGCGACGACCAGCGCCGCGAAGAGCGCGTGCTTCCCCTTGCTCATCCTTCTCCTCCCGTCGAGGTCGACCCGGAATGGGCGCCCATCATCCCCCATCGCAGCGGTCGATGTACACCGACCGTCAGGCGGGCGCGACGACCCGCTCGAGCACGTCGAGCACGACGGCGACGTCGTCCTCCGCGACCGACTCGCGCGGGTCGTGGCTGACCCCGCCGGCGCACCGGACGAAGAGCATCGCGGCCGGGCAGACGCGCGAGAGCACGACCGCGTCGTGTCCCGCGCCGCTCGGCAGCGACCGCACCTCGTGCCCGAGCGCCGAGACCGCCGAGGCCAGCCGGAGGCGCAGCGTCGAGGCCATCTCGACCGCCGGCATCGCCTGGCGCGTGACCCACTCCTGCTCGATCCCGCGGTCGGCGGCGATCGCCTCGATCGCGCGCCTGACCGCCGCGACGGCGTGCCCCAGCGTGTCGTCGTCGGGATGCCGGACGTCGACCGTGAGCCGCGCGACCCCCGGGACGACGTTCGTCGCGCCCGGCTCCACCTCGAGCGCGCCGACGGTCGCGACGAGGCCGTACTCGTCTCGGGCGAGCCGCTCGATCGCGAGCACGATCTCGCTCGCCGCCGCGAGGGCGTCCCGCCGCGCGGTCATCGGCGTCGTCCCGGCGTGGGCGGCGCGGCCGTGGAGCGTGACGAGGGCTCGGGTCTGGCCGGCGATCGCGGAGACGACGCCGACCGGGAGGCCCTCGTGCTCGAGGACGGGGCCCTGCTCGATGTGCGCCTCCAGGTACCCGGCGAGCACGGGCGCCGGCGCGGCGAGGAGGTCCTGCGGAGCCCCGCCCGCCGCGGCCACCGCGTCGGCGACCGTGACGCCGTCCTCGTCCACCAGCTCGAGCCACGCCGGCTCGAAGACGCCCGCGTAGGCGGCCGACCCGAGGTAGGGGACCCCGAAGCGCGCGCCCTCCTCGTCGGCGAACGCCGCGACCTCGAGCGCGGGCGCGACCCCACGCGCCCGCACGCGCCCCGCGACGGCGATGCCCGCGAGGACGCCGAGCGGCCCGTCGTAGCGCCCCGCGTCGGGGACGGTGTCGAGGTGGGAGCCGAGGACGAGCGGCGGCTCCTCCGGCTCGCCGAGGCGGCCGAGGACGTTGCCGGCCGCGTCCCGGCGGACGGCCAGGCCCGCCTCCTCCATCCATCCCGCGACGAGGTCGCCGGCGCGGGCGAGCGCGTCCGTGGCGAAGCGCCGCGTCAGGCGCCCGGGCTCCTCGCTGACGGCGCCGAGCTCGTCGGCGCGGGCGAGGAGCTCTGCGGCCGTGCCGTCCACGGCGCCCGACGATAGGGCATACGCGCGGCGGGCGCGGTCGGCGCGGCGACGGGCGGCGAACCGACCCGCCCGTTAACGTCCGCGCCGTGCGCAAG
>DASTKY010000381.1:0-2821 GCA_035715495.1 Gaiella sp.
GCTCGAGCGTCACGTCGACCTCCCGGGCGAGGCCGGCGAACACCTCGCGGATCGCCGCCTCGTCGTGCGGGCCGAGCGCCGGCCCCTCGGTCACGTCGTCAGCGCCGCGTTCTTGTCGCGCAGGTACGCGAGGTACGGCTCGGGGTCGATCTCGGGCGATCCGGTGAGACGCTCGATCGTCTCCGTCGGGTTCAGCTTCCGGCCGAGCGAGTAGAGGTTGTCGCGCAGCCAGTGCGAGAGCGGCAGCGGGTCGCCCTCGGCGAGCTGGTCGTCGAGGTCCGGGAGCGCGTCGCGGACGACCTGCCAGAACTGGAGCGAGATCACGTTGCCGAGCGCGTACGCCGGGAAGTAGCCGAACGACCCGCTCGACCAGTGCACGTCCTGGAGCACGCCGTGGGCGTCGTCCGGCACGTCGACGCCGAGGAACTCGTGCATCCGCGCGTTCCAGACCTCGGGCAGGTCCTCGAGCGCGACCGTGCCCTCGAGCAGCTCCTGCTCGAGCTCGAACCGGAGGATGATGTGCAGGCTGTAGGTCGTCTCGTCCGCGTCGACCCGGATGAGCCCCGGCTCGGCGCGGTTGATCGCGCGCACGAACGTGTCGAGCTCGACGCCCGCCAGGGTCGGGAACGTCTCCTGGAGCGGGCCGTACCAGTGCTCCCAGAACGGGCGGCTGCGGCCGACGAGGTTCTCCCAGGTGCGGCTCTGCGACTCGTTGACGCCGAGGGAGGGGGCACCCGCGAGCGGCGAGCGGAGCAGCGCGTCGGCGATCCCGTGCGCATAGAGGCCGTGCCCGGCCTCGTGAAGCGACGACCAGACCGACTCGAGGTCGTCGGCCTGGTACCGCGTCGTGAGCCGCACGTCCCGATTGGAGAAGGAGGTGCAGAAGGGGTGGGCCGTGGGGTCGAGCCGCCACGACGCGTCGTCGAACCCGAGCGATGCGATCAGGCGCTCGGCGAACGCGCGCTGGCGCTCGGGCGGGAAGTCGCCCTGGAGGAAGGACGCATCGACCTCCGGGGCCGAGGCGACGATCTCCGTCAGCGCCGGCCGCAGCACGGCGAACACCTCGCGCACCTCGCTCGTCAGCATCCCCGGCTCGAAGTCGTCGAGGAGCGGCGTGTACGGGCTGTCGGACCACTCGAAGCACTCGACGTAGCGCCGCTTCAGCTCGAGGTTCGTGCGGAGGTAGGGCAGGAACGAGGCGAAGTCGCTCGACCGCCGCGCCTCGACCCAGGCGTGGTGACCGCGGGCCGCCTCGCGCGTCAGCTCCGTGCGGAGGTCGGTCGGCACCCGGCGGGCCTTCTCCCAGTCGCGCCGCGTCACGCGGACGAGGCTGCGGTCGTCGGAGTCGTACGGGAGGTCCTCGACGAGCGTCTCGCACGTGTCGAGGAGCCGGCCCACCTCGGGGTCGATGAACCGCTCGTGCGCGATGCGGCCGAGCGTCGCCAGCTGCTCGGCGCGCGAGTCCGTGCCCCGGGGCGGCATCGTCACGCGCTGGTCCCACCCGAGCACCCCCGCCGCGAGCCGTAGGTCGGAGCCCTCGGCCAGCCGGAAGCGGAGCTCGTCGAGCGGTTGCACGGGCCTGACCCTAGAGAATCGGCGCGGTGCTCCGTCGGGGCACCCCAACCCACCACCCGCTGCCGATTCTATCGCTCCCGTTGCCGGGGAGAGCAACAGGACTGCGCCGTCTCTGCACCACCTTCGCGCCGCCGCGGCGCCCCGCACGCGACCCGCACCGACGGCGGAGCGCGACGAGTAGGGTTCCCGCGATGCCGAACGTCCTCGTGGTCGGCGACACGGTGCACTCGACCGAGCTCCGGCACTCGGTGCCCGTCGCGATCGGCGACCCGTTCCACTACGTGGAGCTCGACGGGCGGCGGATCGCCGTCGTCTGGAGCGTCGAGGGCGACCGGATCAGCGCGGTCGACCCGACGATCGAGATCGTCCCGGTCGAGACCTTCCCGCTCGACGACCTGATCCGCGACAGCGTCGACCCCTACGCGATGCTGCCGATCCAGTCGGTGCGCATCGCGCGCGGGCTGGGGCTGCGCGAGGCGGTCGTGCCGCGCTCGTTCCCGCTCCAGTACGCCGACGTCCTCCGCGCGGACGGGGTCGAGCTCACCGTCGACCAGCGGTTCTTCGCCGACCGCCGCCGGCGGAAGACGCCGCTCGAGCTCGAGTTCATCCGCGCGGCCACGCGTGCGGCCGAGGCCGGCATGCTGGCGATCGCCGACCGGCTCGCGCGGTCGGAGCCCGGCGCCGACGGGCGGATGCTGGACGGCGAGCCCCTGACCTGCGAGCTCCTCCGCGCAGCCGGGACCGAGGCGTTCGCCGAGCACGGCTGCCGCGGCGACGACCTCGTCGCCGCCCATGGCGGGCAGGCGGCGGACGGACACGATCCGGGCTCCGGACAGGTCGAGAACGACGACGTGATCGTCTGCGACCTCTTCCCGCAGCACCTCGAGAGCGCGTACTTCTCGGACATGACGCGCACGTTCACCGTCGGCACGCCCGACCCCGAGATCGTCGAGTGGCACGCGTTCGTGCGCGAGGCCCTCGAGCTCTCGCGCGAGATGGTGCGGGCCGGGGTGAACGGCGGCGACATCCACCGCGCGGTGTGCGCCTTCTTCGAGGAGCGCGGCCAGCCGACGCAGCTCTCGAACCCCGAGGGGACGGTGCTCCGCGACGGCTTCTACCACGGCCTCGGCCACGGGGTCGGGCTCGACGTCCACGAGTCGCCGAGCCTCGGCAAGGTCGGCCACGAGCTCGTCCCGGGCGACGTGATCACCCTCGAGCCCGGCCTCTACCGGCACGGCGTCGGCGG
>DASTKY010000382.1:0-5212 GCA_035715495.1 Gaiella sp.
GTCGCGGCGACCGACACCGAGGTCGTCCTCGTGATGGGCATCCCCGGGGCCGGGAAGAGCCGCGTCGCGGAGCGACTGGCCGCCGAGGGCTACGTCCGGCTGAACCGGGACGAGCGCGGGGGGACGCTCAGGGACCTCGACGCGGCGCTCGACGACGAGCTCGCGCACGGGTCGGGGCGCGTCGTCCTCGACAACACGTACCTCGGCCGGGCGACCCGGAGCCACGTCGTCGAGACGGCCGCGCGACACGGCGTCGGCGTGCGCTGCGTGTGGCTCGACACGCCGCTCGCCGCCGCGCAGGTCAACCTCGTCGAGCGCCTCCTCGACCGCTTCGGCGCGCTTCCCGGCCCGGAGGAGCTCCGCGCCGCCTCGCGCGCGGAGCCCGGGCTCCTCGCGCCGACCTCGCAGATGCGGGCGCTCCGCGAGCTCGAGCCGCCGACCGACGACGAGGGCTTCGCCGGCGTGGAGCGCGTCCCGTTCGAGCGCCTCGCGGCGCCCGGCCGGGACGCGGCGGGCGTCCTCGTCGCGGCGGGCGCGATCGGCGCCGAGGGCTGGGAGGCGGCGATCGCGGACGCCGCGCCGGGCGCGCCGCATCTCGTCTTCGAGTGGCTGCCCGACGGGGCGGCCGACGACCTCGCGGACGCCGTCGAGCGCCTCGCGCGCCTCGTCAGCGGCGCCGTCGACGCCGCCGTCTGCCCGCACGGCGGCGGGCCGCCGGTCTGCTGGTGCCGGCCGCCGCTCCCGGGCCTCGCGCTCGCGTTCTCCCGCGCACACGGCGTCGACCTCTCGCGGTCGACCGTCGTCGGCACGAGCCCGGCGCACCGGACGCTCGCGACGGCGCTGGGCGCCGGGGCCGTCCTCCTCCCGCCTGCCGACTGATCAGCCGAACGAGCTCGGGTGCAGCCCGGTCCGGCCCGCCTCGCCGCGGTCGAGCCCGTCGAGCCGCGCCGTCTCCTCGGGCGACAGCTCGAAGCCGAAGACGTCGAAGTTCTCCCGGAGCCGGGCAGCGTTCGACGACTTCGGGAAGACGACGAACCCGCGCTGGAGGTGCCAGCGGAGGACGACCTGGGCGGGCGTCCGGCCGTGGGCCGCCGCGAGCTCGGTCACGACGGGGTCGCCGAGCACGGCGCCGCGGGCGATCGGCGCCCAGGCCTCCGTCACGACGCCGTGCCGCTCGCCCCACGCGGCGACCTCGCGGTTCTGGAAGTACGGGTGCAGCTCGATCTGGTTGACGGCGGGCACGACGTCCGTCTCGGCCGCGAGCCGCTCGAGGTGCTCGAGCTGGAAGTTCGAGACGCCGATCGACCGGGCCCTCCCGTCGCCGGCGAGCTCCTCGAGCACGCGCCACGCCCCGACGTACCCGTCGGGATCCTGTCGCGGACGGGGCCAGTGGACCAGGAAGAGGTCGACGTGGTCGAGGCCGAGCGCCTCGAGCGAGCGCTCGAAGCTGCGGCGCGCGTCGTCGGGCCGGTGGTTGCCGTTGTTCAGCTTCGTCGTGACGAACACCTCGTCGCGAGGGAGGCCGGAGGCCCCGACCGCCTCGCCGACGCCGGCCTCGTTCCCGTACATCTGCGCGGTGTCGACGTGCCGGTACCCGATCTCCAGCGCCTCGCCGACGACGCGCGCCGTCTCGCGGGCGGGCACCTGGAAGACGCCGAGGCCGAGCTGCGGGATCGCGTGCCCGTCGTTCAGGCGGATCGCAGGGACGGTCATCGGCCGAGCGTAGACGTCCGCGCGATCGCCTCGAGCTCGTCGGCGACCTCCGCGACGGGCCGGCGGGTGTCGAGCTCGGCCGTGGCCCCGCGCCGGAGCAGCGGCTCGACCGTCTCGACGTCCTCGACCACGAGCGCGCGCTCGGCGTCCGACTTCCCGTAGTCGTTCGTCTCCCGCGTCCGGATCCGCTCGAGGAGGACGTCGACCGGCGCGGTGAGCAGCACGACCGCGTCGAAGCGCGGGTAGAGGCGGCTCTGGTTCGGGACCGTCCCGGACACGAAGAGAAGCCCGTCGCGATGGCCGTCGAGCAGCGCGGCGACCCGGTCCTCGCGCCAGAGCCGCTCGCGGCGGCCGCTCCCCGCCACGGGCTCCTCGACGCACCAGCCGCCCTCGTCGGTCTCGACGACGGCGTGGCCGCGGCGGGCGAGCTCGGCCAGCACCGTCGACTTGCCCGCACCGGACATGCCGGTCACGAGGACGATCGCCACGCGGCCACCGTAGTCCCCTGCGGGAGGCGGAGCGGCACGCTCACGATCGGCGCGGGACGGCGGAGCCGGGCCGCTTCTCCCAGATCGTGAACGCGGGCCGCGGGGTCATCCCGGCGCGCTCGTAGAGCCGGAGCGCGCTGGTGGTGTTCTCGGCGTCGACGTCGAGCACGATCCGCGCGGCTCCGCGCCCGTGCAGCTCGCGGAAGCCGTCGTGGAGGAGCGCGAAGCCGAGGCCCGCCCCGCGCCGAGCCGGGACGACGCCGAGCTCGGCGACCCTGCCGACCGACTCGGTGCCGCTCAACGCGCAGCGATGCCGCGCCCACCAGCGCGACATCACCGAAGCCTCGTCGTCGCCTAGATCTACCTCCGCGTCCGCTCCGTCGGCCCCCGCTTCGGCGCCGTGTTGACATCCGGCGTCGACATCACGCGATTCGGCGTCGCGAGACCGAGAGCCTGGAACGAGAAAGGCCCTGTTTCCAGGGCCTTTCTGGAAGCCGACGCGCGGACTCGAACCGCGGACCCCTTCATTACGAGTGAAGTGCTCTACCAGCTGAGCTACGTCGGCGAGGACGGCCAAGTGTAGCGCCGTCCCGGCCGCGTTCTCAGCCGCTCTTAACGCCAGCGACATGCGCCCGGCGCGGCCACCCGCCTACCCTGGAGGGAATGGCACGCCGGTTCGCCGTCGCCGTGCTCGTCTCGCTCGCGGCCCTGGCGCTCGCCGGGATCGCCTCCGCGCGGGAGGTCGTCCTGCGCGACTCCGACGGCCGCGCGATCCGCTTCGACGTGCGCGCCGACGCGGACGTCGCGTGGTACGCCGGCCTCCTCCGACGGGCGGCCCACGGCGACGAGATCGAGCGCGTCACCGTGCGGATCGTCGACTGGGACGAGATCCGCACGCGCTGCGCGAGCTACGCCGCCGGCTGCTACACGCGCCGGCGCGGGAACCACGGCACGATGGTCGTCCCCGCGGGACGCAGCGCCGACATCGCGCACACGGTCGTGCACGAGTACGGGCACCACGTCGACGCGAGCAGGCGTCACGGCGGCCTGGACGAGCCGAACGGGACGCCGCTCTGGTGGAAGGCGCGCGGCATGGCGTTCCTCGTCGGCGCGCAGAGCGTCCGCGACCGCTACGAGGTCGGGTGGGACCGCTCGATCGGCGAGGTCTTCGCCGAGGACTACGCGTACACCAACCTCCGGAGCCGCTACAGGATCCGCTGGCTCGAGCGGCCGTCGAGGACGGTGCAGCAGGCGATCCTCGCCGACCTCGGGCTCGCCGAGCCGCCGGTCATCGGGACGGTGCGCCCCGCCCTCAAGCCGGTCGTGATCACGCGCCAAGGGACGCTCGCGCCGAACGGCCGGGTCGCGGTCGACTTCGGGCTCCTCGGCCCGAACCGCCGCGTCCACCTCGTCGGCACGCTGCGCGGCGCGGGACCGGGCGCGGGCCGCGTGGCCGTCTCGTGCGGCTCGACCTTCCGGGCGCGCGCGCTGAGCGGGGGCGGCCCGACGTCGCTCGTCCTGCCGCGCATCGGGCCGGGTGAGTGCGAGGCGTCGATCGTGAACACCGGCGCCACGGCGGGCCGGTTCCGGTTCACCGTTCGGCTGGGACTGCCGCCGGCCGACTGAACGCCCGCCGGAGGCGGACGAAGAGCGCCTCGAGCGCGAGCGAGGCCGAGACGTTGAACTCCTCGGCGACGCGCCACGCCTCGCGCACCGCCTCCGCAGCCTCGGGCGCGCCGTCGCCGGCGAGCGGCGCGTCCTCGGTCAGCTCGTCGAGCCGGTCGGCGTTCGCGACCGCCGTCGCGGCGCCCCCGGCCACGACGACGAGGTCGCGGTACCAGCCGCCGAGGTCGTCGAGCGCGGCGAGGAGCTCGGCGCGCTCCGCGCCGAAGCCCGCGCGCCGCACGCGCTGGTCGGCCTCGCGCGTCGGGAGCTCCAGGCCCTCGAGCAGCGCGCGCTCCTGGTCGCGCGCCGCCGCGCCGAGCGCCCCCGCCGCCTCGACCACGATCGCGGCGGCCGCCGTCGGGTCGAACGACTCGTCGCGGTAGGCGGCCCGCGCGGCGTCGAGCAGGGCGTCGCGCCGCGCGCGAGCGTCCTCGTCCAAGAGGCGGGCCGCGCGGTCGAGGCGACCGCCCGCGACCCGTGCGAGCAGGTGGAGCTCCTCGGGCGACAGCTCGGGCGCCCGTGCCGCGAGCCACGCCTCGACCGCGCCCCGCGAGAGACGGCGGAACGGGACGAGCTGGCAGCGGGAGCGGATCGTCTCGGGCAGCGGGCCGAGCTCGTCGGCCACGAGCACGAGCGTCGCGTACGCGGGCGGCTCCTCGAGGTCCTTGAGCAGGCTCGCGGCCGCGTCGTCGTTCAGCCGGTGGGCGTCGAAGAGGAGGTAGACGCGGCGGTCGCCCTCGAACGGCCGCATGTGGAGGTCGTGGTGGAGGGCGCGGATCTCGTCGATGCGGATCATCTCGCCGAGCGCCTCGATCACCTGCAGGTCCGGATGCGTCCGCGCGTCGACGCGCCGCGGGTCGCCGAGCAGCTCGCCCGCGAGCGCCTGCGCCGCGACCCGCTTGCCGACGCCTGCCGGGCCGTGGAAGAGGTACGCGTGGGCAGGGCCGTCGGCGAGCGCGGCCTCGAGCAGCCGCTTCGCCTCGCGCTGCTCGGGGACGTCAGCGAACGTGGCCATGGATCTCCTCGGCGAGCTCGTCGACGGGACGCGCGCCGTCGACGACGACGTACCGTCGCGGGTCGCGCCTGGCGAGGTCGCGGTACGCCTCGGCGGCCCGCGCCCAGAGCGCGATGCCGTCGCGCTCGATCCGGTCGCCGCTCCCGCCGACCCGCGCGGCGGCGGTCTCGGGGCTGACCTCGACGAGCACGGTGCGGTCGGGCATGAGGCCTCCGACGACCGTCAGGTTGAGCTCCATCACGGTGTCGACCCCGAGGTGGCGGGCCCCGCCCTGGTACGCGGCGGACGAGTCGACGTAGCGGTCGCAGACGACCGTCGCGCCGCGCTCGAG
>DASTKY010000383.1:0-3928 GCA_035715495.1 Gaiella sp.
TCCCTGGCCATGAGCACCGGTCGGCGGTGCCCGTTGAGCGTCGTCGGCGGCTTCACGAAGTACGAGGGCTCGGGCGGCGTGCGCGCGGCGTACTCCTCGACGCGCGACCGGTAGGTCAGGTGCACCGCGAGGATCTTGGACGGCGCGACCGGCGCCAGGTACGCGGCGTCCTCCTCCGCGACGGCGCTCCCGTCGTCGAGCACGATCGCCTCGCCCTCGCGTCTCCCCCAGCGCGGCTCGCCGTCGACCTCGACGCGGACGCGACGTCCGTCGAGCCGGAGCTCAGAGGTGGGCGGCATACTCCTGCACCTCCCACTCGGTGACCGTCTCCGGGTCGAGCTCGCCGACGGCCTCGGCGAAGCGCTGCAGCTCGAAGCGCTTCATGGTGAGGAACGTGTCGACGAGCGGGCCGCCGAGCCGCTCCACGAGGGCCTCGTCCGCCTCGAGCGCGTCGAGCGCGGCTCCGAGGTCGCCCGGGAGCCGCGTGCCGGCGTGCGCGTCGTCCGCGCGGTACGCGTCGCCCACGACGGGCTCCGGCGGCTCGAGCTCCCGCTCGATCCCGTCGAGGCCCGCGAGCAGGATCGCGGCGACGATCAGATGGGCGTTCGCGGCGCCGTCGCCGGTGCGGACCTCGACGCGCGCGCGGCTCCCGCGCTCGAGCGGGACGCGGCAGAACGCGGTCCGGTTGTCGTGGCCCCAGTTCGCGTGGGTCGGCGCGAGCGAGTCGGGGAGGATCCGCTTGTAGGCGTTGACGGTCGGGCCGAGGAGCGCCTGCAGGCCCTGCGCGTGCTCGAGGACGCCGGCGAGGAAGCTCCGCGCGAGCCCGCTCAGGCCGTCCTCGCCCTCGTCGTCCGAGAACGCGTTCGCTGCCATCCCGTCGCCGAGCGACAGGTGGAGGTGGAACCCCGAGCCGCCCTGGTCCGCGAACGGGCGGCCCATGAACGTCGCGAGCATCCCCTCGCGGACGGCGATCTCCTTGACCGCCGCCTTCAGCATGAACGCGCGGTCGGCGGCGTCGAGCGCCTCCGAGTGCTTCACGTTGATCTCGTACTGCGAGTTCATGAACTCGTGGTTCGCGGCGAAGGCCTCGAGGCCGAGCTCGTCGCACCAGAGCAGCATCCGCAGGACGAGATCCCGCGGATCCGAGACCGAGCCGACGGTGTAGACGCGCGACAGCTCGTCGACGTACCTGCGGATCCCGTTCGGCGCGTCGGGGTCGCGCTCGACGAGGAAGAACTCGAGCTCGGGCGCCACGACCGGCCGCAGGTCGCGCTGGGCATACGCCTCGACGACCCGGCGGAGCAGCGCGCGCGGGCAGACGGGCCACGGGCTCTCGCCGTCGAGCGTACGCGCGTCGCCGAGGCACCACGCCACCTCCGGCTGCCACGGGACGACGCGGAGCGTGTCGAGGTCGGGCCGGACCGCGAGGTCGACGTAGCCCTCGTCGCCGCCGACGACGGGCGTGTGCCGGAGGTCGGTGCCCATCACGGCCGCGCAGAACGTGATGCCCTCCGCGGCCAGCGCCGGGAAGTGACGCAGCGGCATGTCCTTTCCGCGCGCCACGCCGTGGAGATCGGGGTAGAGGACTCGCACGGCCTTCAGGCCGGGTGCGTCGAGCGCCTCGAGCGCCGCCTCTGCTTCGCGTTCCTGGCTCGTCATGCTGCGACCCTCACCGGGAGCCGCTTGATCCCGTTGAAGAAGTTCGAGCGTAGCCGCACCGGCTCGCCGTCGAGCTCGAGGCGCTCGAGGTACGGGATCATCTCCTCGAGCCAGAGCTTCACCTCGAGCTTCGCGAGATGCGCCCCGAGGCAGAAGTGCGGCCCGCCGAGGCCGAACGTGACGTGGCGGTTCGGCGCCCGGCCGACGTCGAGCCGGTACGGATCGGCGAACTTCTCCCCGTCGTAGTTGGCGCTCGCGTACCAGATCGCCAGCTTGTCCCCCGCCTCGATGCGGCGGCCGTGGAGCTCGACGTCGCGCGTGGCGGTGCGGCGGAAATGGTGCACGGGGTGCGCGCGCCGCAGCAGCTCGTCGGCGGCGCTGCCCGCGAGCGACGGGTCGGCGACGAGGCGCCGCAGCTCGTCGGGGTGCTCGAGGAGGTCGATCAGGCCGAGGCTGATCGTGTGGCGCGTGGTCTCGTTCCCCGCCGTCGTGAGCAGGATGAAGAACGTGCCGAACTCCTGCTCGCTGAGGCGGGAGCCGTCGAGCTCGGCCTCGACGAGGCGCGTCGTGATGTCGTCGCGGGGCTCGTGCCGCCGCGCCTCGCCGAGCGCGCGGCCGTACTCGATCAGGTCGAGCGAGAACGGGCTCGAGAACGGGAGCATCCGGAGCTCCGGGTCCTGCAGGGCCTTCTCGGCGACGTACTCCTCGCCGACCACGTCGGGGTCCGTGTTCCCGAGGATCTTGTCGCCCAGCTCGATGATCAGCTTCCGGTCGTCGACGGGCAGGCCCATGATCTCGGAGAAGACCCACATCGGGATCTCCGCCGCGACCGACTCGACCCAGTCGAACGCGTCCCGCTCGAACGCCGCCTCGAGGATCCCGCGCGCGAGCGCGCGGATCCGCTCCTCGTAGGTGTTGATCACGCGCGGGGTGAAGCCCTTGTTGACGATCGCGCGCATCCGCGTGTGGGCCGGCGGGTCGGTGTCGAGCATCGACTTCCGCGCCTCGAGCTCCGCGGGCGTCAGGTCCTGGAGGGAGGTCCCGCCCAGCTCGTTCGAGAAGACCTCCCAGTCCTTCGAGACCGCGACGACGTCGTCGTAGCGCGTCAGCGCCCAGAAGCCCCGGCCGTCCCGCTCGGGCTGCCAGAACACGGGCGCGTCGCGCCGCAGCAGCGCGAGCCAGTCGTACGGCACGCCTCGCTCCCATCGGTCGAGATCGGTGAGGTCGACGTCGTCGAGCGAGAGCCCGTCGAGCGCCGGCCCGGCGACCGTCGCGGCGGCCGCTGCGGCGGCCGGGACGTGGTCGTCGCGCGCGTGCGCCGCCGCGTCGGCCGCGGCGGGCGCGGAGAGCCGCACGAAGAGCGAGCCGGCCTCCTCGCGGGCCTCGTAGATCGGGAGCGGGTCGAGCGCGGGCGGCGTCAGGACGTCGCCCGTCCGGACGTCGAACTCGGAGCCGTGGCACGGGCAGACGACGACCTCGCCGTCGAGCTCGCCCTCGGCGAGGGAGCAGTCCTCGTGCGTGCAGGTGTCGTCGAACGCGATCCAGGCGCCCTCGAGTCGTCCGAGGCACACCGCGCGCCCGCCCGCCTCGACTCTCCGGAGCGCGCCCTCCGGAGAGTCGTGCGCGAGGCCGACGTCGTGCCAGGGTGCTTCTGCCACTACGACGCTGGACGGTAGTCGAGCGTCTCGTCGAGCGGTGGGACGCCGTGGTGCTCCGCGGCGTGCTGCGCAGCGTTGTCGACGTTCCTCCGCCGCGTGATCATCAGGATCACGAACCAGAGGAGCGCGACCAGCACGACGCCGATCGTCCAGTAGAACGCCTCCCAGTTGACGTTGGAGCGGTCGTGCGGCTCGGGCTTGAGCGCGCCGAGGTAGCCGAGCACGGGCGTCAGCACGGCGATCGCGACGATCACGTACTGCCACCACTTGTTGCCTGCCTGCCGCACGAGGCCGAAGGCCGCGACGGCGAGGATCAGGTAGACGAGCTCGACCGCCAGCGAGCCGATCGTCGCCGAGAGGATGAACGTGGCGAACCCGTCCGGAAGTGTGGGCACCAGGTTGCCCGAGTCGTCGGGCGCGAGGAAGAGGCGCGAGCCGTAGTCGGCGAGCCACGAGAGCAGCATCAGGCCGATCCCGCCGACCGCGACGACGAGGTTGCCGACCCACGGCGTGCCGAACCGCGTCGTGCGCGTGAAGACCGACGGGAGCAGGCCGTCGCGGCCGAGCGCGAAGAAGCCGCGGCCGATCGTCACGCAGATCGCGAGCGCGAG
>DASTKY010000384.1:0-2266 GCA_035715495.1 Gaiella sp.
CTGGCCGACCTGCCGGGAGCGCTCGGTGTACCGCTCCAGCTCGCTGGCGACGTAGAGGAACCCCTTCTCGTCGATCACGACGCTCGCGTCCGTGTCGTCGCCCATCCAGAACCGGAAGACGCGCCGCGGGGGCGCGCCGCGCCGGAGCGTCGGGCGGACGTCCCAGCCCTGGACGAGGCCGGCCGAGTTCGCGAAGTACGCGATCCCGCGGGAGTACGCGACCGACGACTCGATCGAGAACGCTCGCTCGCCGGCGGCCGCCAGGAGGCGCCGGTCCCAGCTCGGGACGCGCGCGACGACGCGCGGCCGGACGCGCACCTTGCGGCCGGGTCCGTAGGAGCGGTTGAGCCGGATCACGTAGAACCACGAGTTCTCGCCGCCGACGAGCAGGTGGCCCTTCACGACCAGCGGGGCGCCGTCCCAGTCGTCGTTCCACACGACCTTCCCGCCCGCGTGGCTGTCGAGCTCCCAGAGGACGGTCGGCCGGCCGCGGTCGAGGGCGACGACGCGCAGGCGGTTGTCGCGTGACCCCGCGTAGTAGAGCGGGAAGCCGTCGGGGTCGGAGGTCGCCGAGCCCTTCGCGAGGTCGCCCGTCGGCAACGACGCCCGCACGGGCCTGCCGGTCGCGCCGTCCAGGAAGTGGTACCGACGGTCGTACGCGCCGATCCGCACCTCGAGCCTGCCGCTGCGCAGCGGGATCACGTTCGGCTGCCCGGTCCACCCGATCCCGCACCAGGTCGACGTGCCGGTCTCGTCCGTCGACGGCGAGCAGAGACCGCCGCGCGCGGGGTACCGCCACGCGATCCTCGGCCGGCCCGGCACGGGACCGACGCCCGTCAGGCTCCGGCTCGCGTTGCCGCGGAACGTCCAGAGGCCCGCGGCGGGCGGCGTCAGCGAGCGAGGCGGCAGCAGCGCGGCGGACGGCCGGACGGCCGGGGCCTTCGCCGCGGCGCGGGCGGTCGCCCGGCCCGGCGCGTCGCGGTCGGCGAAGAGCCCGTGCGCCAGCCCGATGTCGAGGACGCCGAGCAGCACCGCGACGGTGAGGAGCCGCGGAAGGAGAGTGCGCGGGTCGGGCGCCGCCCGGTACCGCCGCATGCCGCCCGGCATGCGGACGAATGCGCCCCGCGGCGCGGGTTTCCTGCCTCAGACGGGGCTGTCGGCGAAGGCGAGGAGCTCGCGGCGGAGCTCCTTGATCTCGTCCCGGAGCTTCGCGGCGTACTCGAAGCGCAGCTCCTCCGCGGCGACCGACATCTCCTCCTCGAGCGTCACGACGAGCTTCTCGAGCTCCTCCTGGCTCATTCCCTCGACGTCGCGCTGGCCGCGCCGGCGGCGGCCCGGCACGGTCGGCGACTCGAGCGCCAGGAGCTCCGCGATGTCCGAGACGCCCTTGACGACCGACTCGGGGGTGATCCCGTGCTCGTCGTTGTAGGCGAGCTGGAGCGCGCGGCGGCGGTTCGTCTCGTCGAGCGCGCCCTGGATCGCCTCGGTCTCCTTGTCGGCGTACATCAGCACCGTGCCGTGCACGTTCCGGGCGGCCCGCCCGATCGTCTGGAGGAGCGCCGTCTTGCCCCGGAGGAAGCCCTCCTTGTCGGCGTCGAGGATCGCGACGAGCGACACCTCGGGGAGGTCGAGCCCCTCGCGGAGGAGGTTGACTCCCACGAGCACGTCGTACTCGCCGAGCCGCAGCTCGCGGATGATCTGGATCCGCTCGAGCGTGTCGATCTCCGAATGGAGGTACCGGGCCTTGACGCCCGACTCGAGCAGGTAGTCCGTCAGGTCCTCGGACATCTTCTTCGTCAGCGTCGTCACGAGGACCCGCTCGTCGGCGGCCTCGCGCTTGCGGATCTCGCCGAGCTGGTCGTCGATCTGTTTCTTCGTCGTGCGGAGCTCGACGTCGGGGTCGACGACGCCCGTCGGCCGGATCAGCTGCTCGGCGACGACCGCGGAGTGGCGCAGCTCGTACGCGCCCGGTGTCGCGGAGACGTAGACCATCTGCCCCACCTTCCCGAGGAACTCGTCGAAGCGGAGCGGCCGGTTGTCGAGCGCCGACGGAAGGCGGAAGCCGTAGTCGACGAGCGTCTGCTTGCGCGAGCGGTCGCCCTCGTACATCCCGCCGATCTGCGGGACGGTCTGGTGCGACTCGTCCACGAAGATCACGAAGTCGTCGGGGAAGTAGTCGATCAGCGTGAACGGGTGCGATCCCGCCGGGCGCCCCTCCAGGACGCGCGAGTAGTTCTCGATGCCGTTGCAGAAGCCGAGCTCCTTC
>DASTKY010000385.1:0-5242 GCA_035715495.1 Gaiella sp.
ACGAGGAGCGCCCACCACGCGACGTCGACGTCCCACGCGCCTGCGGCCTGGAGGCCCGCGAGCACCGCGGCGACGGTCTGCGTCCAGGTCTTCAGCTTCCCGAGGTCGCGCGCCCCCATCACGATCCCGCGCTCGAGCGCCGCGAGGCGGAGACCCGAGACCGCGATCTCGCGCGCCACGATCGCCGCGACCATCCAGGCGGGCGCGACGCCCTCGCCGACGAGCATCGCGAGCGTGGCGAGCACGAGCACCTTGTCGGCGATGGGATCGAGCAGCGAGCCGAACGCCGACGTCTGGTTCCGGCGGCGCGCGAGCCACCCGTCGACCTGATCCGTCGCCATCGCCACCGCGAAGACGGCGGTCGCCCAGTAGTCGTGGTTGGGGAAGTCCCAGGCGAAGAGGACGACGACGACGGGCACCGCGAGCGCCCGGGCGAGCGTCAACTGGTCCGGCAGCGTCACGGTTGGGGGAGAATACGCGGCCCATGGCCCCGTTCTCGAAGGTGCTCGTCGCCAACCGCGGTGAGATCGCGATCCGCGTCTTCCGCACGCTCCGCGAGCTCGGCATCGGGTGCGTCGCCGTCTACTCGGAGGCGGACCGGGGGCGCGCGCACGTCCGCGCCGCCGACGAGGCGTACCTCGTCGGCCCGGGGCCGGCGTCGGAGAGCTACCTGCGCGGCGACGTGCTCGTCGAGACCGCCCTCCGCGCGGGCGCCGAGGCGGTGCACCCCGGCTACGGCTTCCTCGCCGAGAACGCGTCCTTCGCCCGCCTCGTCGAGGAGGCCGGGCTGACGTGGATCGGCCCGCCACCCGCCGCGATCGAGCTGATGGGCTCGAAGACCGCGGCGCGGGCCGCGATGCGCGCCGCCGGGGTGCCGATCATCCCCGGGGCCGTGGAGCCGATCGGGAGCGCCGAAGGCGTCGTCGCGCTCGGCGAGGAGATCGGCTACCCGTTGCTGATCAAGGCGGCGGCCGGCGGGGGCGGCAAGGGGATGGAGCTCGTCACCTCGCCCGGTGAGGCGGAGCGCGCCTTCGCGTCCGCGACCCGGCAGGGGGAGAAGTACTTCGCCGACTCGACCGTCTACGTCGAGCGCTTCGTCGAGGACCCGCGCCACGTCGAGGTGCAGGTGCTGGCCGATGCCCACGGGAACGTGATCCACCTCGGCGAGCGCGACTGCACGATCCAGCGCCGCCATCAGAAGCTCGTCGAGGAGACGCCGTCCCCGGCCGTCGACGAGGCGCTGCGCGACCGGATCGGCCGGATCGCGGTCGACGCGGCGCGCGCGGCCGGCTACCGCTCGGCCGGGACGATCGAGGGCCTGCTGACGCGGGACGGCGAGTACTTCTTCATGGAGATGAACACCCGGATCCAGGTGGAGCACACCGTGACCGAGCTCGTCACGGGCCTCGACCTGATCCGGGAGCAGGTGCTCGTCGCGGCGGGCGAGCCGCTCTCCGTCCGGCAGGAGGACGTCGTGCTGCGCGGGCACGCGATCGAGTGTCGGATCAACGCCGAGGACGTCGGCCGGAAGTTCATGCCGGCGCCAGGGCGGATCACGGGCTATCGCGAGCCCGCCGGCCCCGGCGTGCGCGTCGACTCGGGGATCGAGGCCGGCGACGAGGTCAGCGAGCTGTACGACCCGATGATCGCGAAGCTCATCGTCCACGACGTCGACCGCGAGCGGGCGATCGCGCGGATGCTGCGCGCCCTCGCGGAGTTCCGGATCGAGGGGCCGCCGACGCTCCTCGGCTTCCACCGGGCGCTGCTCGAGCACCCCTGCTTCGTCGCGGGGGAGACCTGCGAGGGCGTCGTCGAGTCGAAGGAGCTCGCCGAGCGCGCGAAGGAGCTCGGGAAGTCGTTGTCTCATTCGACAACAAGCGTGACGGGCGGGCCGGACGGAGCCGTCTCGACGGTGCCGCGGCTCGTCGGCGTCGAGGTCGACGGCCGCGTGCACGACGTGCGCCTGCTCGTGACCGCGCCGCCGTGGGCCGAGCTCGCGCAGCGACGACGCGAGCGCGCGGTGTCGGGGGCGGGAGGCGGCGGCGACGGCGCCGTCGTGAGCCCGATGCAGGGGACGGTGCTGAAGGTCGAGGTCTCGGACGGCGACCAGGTCGCGGCCGGACAGCTCCTCTGCGTCGTCGAGGCGATGAAGATGGAGAACGAGATCGTCGCGCCGCGCGCGGGCACGGTCGGCGGCCTCGCCGTCGCGCCGGGCGCGGCCATCGCGAGCGGACAGCTCGTCTGCGTGGTCGCCGCGCCGGACGCGTGACCCTCGCGGCGCTCCTCGAGCGGCTCGTCGCCGGCGCGAGGCTCACCGGCGCCACGCTCAGCCGGCCGCGCACCTCCGATCCGTCCGAGCCCACGCGTCTGACGGTCGACCCCGTCGCAGTCCGCGACGCGCTGCACTGGCGCGTCCGCCGGCACTTCGCGACGCGGACGACCGACGAGCTCCTCGACGGCGACGCGCTCGCCGCGCTCCTGTCGGGCGCGATCGGCCCGCGCTACCGGCAGGCGCTCCTCCACGAGCCCGAGGCCGACTGGCAGGTGCTGGCGGGGCGCGGCGAGCCGCGCGTGCTCCGCCGGCCGCCGACGCGGCCCGTCGCCACGTTGGCCCACGACCGCCCGAAGCGCCACGTCCTCGCGGAGGGGAAGGCCGTGCCCTACCTCGTGGAGCTCGGCGTCCAGACCGCCGACGGCAAGGTGCGGGCGCCGCGGCGGGCCAAGTTCCGGCAGGTCAACCGGTTCGTGGAGCTCGTCGAGGACGTCGTGCCTGCCCTGCCCGACGGCGACCTCCGCGTCGTCGACTTCGGCTCGGGGCGCGCCTACCTCACCTTCGCGCTGCACGACCTGTTGGTCAGGCGCCATGGCCGGACGGTCGACCTGCTCGGCCTCGACGTGAAGGAGGACGTCGTCGCGGAGTGCGAGGCACTCGCGCGTCGGCTCGACGCCGACGGCCTGCGGTTCGAGGTCGGCGACATCGCGCACGCGAACCTCGACGGCGTCGACCTCGTCGTCAGCCTGCACGCCTGCGACACGGCGACCGACGCCGCGCTCGACCGGGCCGTCCGCGCGGGCGCGGCCGTGATCCTCGCCGTGCCGTGCTGCCAGCACGAGCTCCTCGGCCAGCTGGGGAACGAGACGCTGCGGCCGCTGCTTCGGCACGGGACGCTCCGCGAGCGGTTCGTGGCGGAGGTGACGGACGCCGCGCGGGCGCGGCTGCTCGAGCTCGCCGGCTACGACGTCCAGGTGGTCGAGTTCGTGCCGCTCGAGCACACGCCGAAGAACGTCCTCCTGCGGGCCGTCCGCACGGCGCGGCCGGCGCGCGACCGGGAGCGGCTCGCGGGAGAGTACCGCGCCTTCGCCGACGCGCTCGGGATCGAGCCGTCGCTCGAGCGTCTGCTCGGCGACCTCGTCGCGGCCTGACGGCGCCTACGTCGCGTTCTGCCAGAGCCCCATGAGGTTGCCCTCGCTGTCCTCGAAGTACGCGGCCGTGCCCATGTCGGCGACGGGCACCTTGTCGCCCACGGGCGATCCGCCCTTCGCGTGCACCTGCTCGAGGGTCGCGTCGAGGTCCTCGACCGCGATCACGATCACCGGCCGGGACACCGTCTCTCCACGCTCCGCCATCCCGCCGCCGATGAACCCGGGCTCGGTGGGCATCCCCTGATCGCTGACCGGGCCGGTCGAGACGATGTCGTAGCTCAGCTCCGGGATGTGGTGGATCTGCCAGCCGAAGACCTCGGCGTAGAACCCGCGTGCCCGGTCGGCGTCGTCGTACGGCACCTCGAAGTGCACCACCCGACCGCTCATGGACGTCTCCTTCCGTCTGGGACGGGTCCAGCGTGGCACACGCGCGTCGTCGCGGGCGGGCCGCGCGGGTCAGTCGTGGAGCCGGTGGGCGTGGTCGGTGATCCAGATCAGCTCGCTCCGCATGCCGTCGGGAGGATCGCCCTGGGCGATGAGCGGGCCGAAGACGACCCGGACGTAGCGTCCGGCCGCGAGCGCGCCGTCCGCGCCGACCGTGCCGCGCCAGCTCGCCCCCGGGCGGAGCGTGGCCGGGAGCGGCGGGTCGAACGTTCGCGCCGGGCGGAGCCCCGGGAGGTCGGCCTCGGCGTTGCGCCGCTCGAGCTCGTCGAGATCGCCCGTCGCGAAGAGCATGATCCCGAACGACTGCCCGACCAGGACGGGGTTCGCGCCGAGCTCCCAGCCGACGGACGTCGTGTTCTCGATCGCGAGCTCCGCCTTCCAGCCGTCGCCGGTGACGGCGAAGGCGTACGTCCGGAAGACGAGCGCAGGCCCCTCGGCCGGCGCGCGCTCGACCCAGTCGAGCGTCGCCTCCTGCGGCGGCGCGGCGACGGCGGGCGGCGGCTCGCCGGAGGAGGAGCTGCAGCCCGAGGCGACGGCCCCGAAGGCGAGCGCGAGCCCGAGGACGGCGAGAGGGCGGCGCACCCCCTCATCGTCGCACAGGCCCTGCCGCCCGCCGCGTCTTCTCTCCGATAGCCTCCGGCGCGGCGTGGATCTCTACGAGTACCAGGGCAAGGAGCTCTTCCGGCGGGTCGGGATCCCGGTCTCGGACGGCAGGCTCGCGACGACGCCCGAGGAGGCGCGCGCGGCGGCCGAGGAGCTCGGCGGCCCGGTCGTCGTCAAGGCGCAGGTGCTCACCGGCGGTCGGGGGAAGGCCGGCGGGATCAAGCTCGCCGCCGATCCCGCCGAGGCGGAGGAGCGCGCGCGGGAGATCCTCGGCCTGGACATCCGCGGCCACGTCGTGCGCCGGCTCTGGATCGAGGAGGCCTCGGACATCGCGAAGGAGTACTACCTCTCGCTCACGTTCGACCGCGGCGCGAAGCAGGCGCTCTACATGTTCACGACGCAGGGCGGCGTCGACATCGAGCAGGTCGCGGAGGAGAGCCCGGAGGCCCTCGTCCGCCTCCACGTCGAGCCGCTCGAGGGCTTCCACCCGTGGCAGGCGCGCCGGCTCGTCTACGGCGGAGGCGTCACCGACCCCTCCGAGCAGAAGCAGATCGCCGCGATCGTCGAGAAGCTCCACGAGGCGTTCGTGCGGTTCGACTCGATGCTCTGCGAGATCAATCCGCTGATCGTGACGCCTGACGGCGAGGTGAAGGCGCTCGACTCGAAGTTCACCGTCGACGACAACGCGCTCTACCGCCATCCGGACATCGGCGAGATGCGCGACCTCGACGCCGCCGACCCCCTCGAGGCGCTCGCGCGCGAGAAGCACGTC
>DASTKY010000386.1:0-3506 GCA_035715495.1 Gaiella sp.
CGGCGCAGGGCAGGAGGGCGGCGCGCGCCGAACGCCGTCGCGAGCGTCTCGCGCTCGTCCGCGCCGAGCGCGAGCCCGGCCGCGCGCGCGGCCGAGCGGGCGGTCTCCGGCGTCCGCGCGCCGGGGATCGCGACGATCGACGGATCGAGCGAGAGCACCCACGCGAGCGCCGCCTCGCCCGGGGTGGCGCCGTGGGCCTCCGCCGCGGCGCGGAGCGGCTCGATCCGGGCGAGCCGTGGTGCACGCGCGGGGCCGCCGAGCGGCGCGTGGGCGATCACGGCGAGCCCCCGCTCGACGCAGCGGTCGACCACCCCGCCCCGGAGGGCGCGGTCCTCGAAGGGCGAGAGCGCGACCTCCACCGCCGCGACCGGTGCGAACTCGAGCGCCTCGTCGAGCCGGTCGCGCGTCACGTTCGAGACGCCCACCCGGCGGACGAGGCCCTCGTCGGCGATCCGCACGAGGGCGCGCAGGGTCGTCCGCCACGGCGTGCGCGGGTCGGGCGCGTGGACGAGGTAGAGGTCGATCGGGAGCCCGTCGAACGCCGCGAGGCTCGCCTCGCAGTCGGCCCGCAGGCGCGACGCGCGCCCGTCGGGGATCCAGCGGCCCCCGTCGCGCGCCATGCCGCCCTTCGTCACGATCCGCGCGCGCCCCGTCGCCCCGGCGTGGCGGAGCGCCCGGGCGAGCACGCGCTCGTTGTGACCGGCATCGCCCTCGTCGAGCCCGTACGCACGCGCGGTGTCGAAAACGGTGATCCCGGCGTCGACGGCGGCCGCGATCGTCGCGAGCGCGCGCTCCTCGTCCCGGTCGGCGTCGGTCGAGAGGCGCATGCAGCCGAGGCCGACGCGCAGCTCCCCAGGCCCGGGCCAGACCGTCTCGCCCACGTCGGCGAGCCTATGCGGCAGTGGGCGGTGGCGTCGCTCGGCGCGCCCTGATACCCTAGGGGGGTATGAGCGGCCCGAGTCTCAACCGCGTCGCCTTCAGCGCCACGGCGCACTGCCTGACGGGCTGTGCGATCGGCGAGGTGCTCGGCGTCGCGATCGGCACCGCGCTCGGCTGGGGCAACCTGCCGACGATCGCGCTCGCCGTCGGGCTCGCCTTCCTCTTCGGCTACTCGCTGACGATGGTGCCGCTCCTCCGCGCCGGCCTCGCGCTCGGGACGGCCGTTCCGCTCGCCCTCGCGAGCGACACGCTCTCGATCGCGGTGATGGAGCTCGTCGACAACGGCGTCCTCCTCCTCGTCCCGGGGGCGATGGAGGCAGGGCTCGACGAGCCGCTCTTCTGGGGCTCGCTCGCGTTCGCGCTCGCCGTCGCGTTCGTCGCGGCGTTCCCCGTGAACCGCTGGCTGATCGCCCGCGGCAGGGGCCACGCGGTCGTCCACGCGCACCACGGGCACGCGCAGCACGGCCACTGAGGAGCGCTACGTCGCCAGGGCGAGCGCGACGAGCGCCGGGAGGACGACCCAGACGCCGATCGTGACGGAGATCGCGACGATCGCGAACGTCCGCGAGCGGTCCTTCGGCGGCCGGCCGCAGTGCCCGATGTCGTCCCAGACCGCCTCCAGCGGCGCCCGGGCGGAGAGCTGGATCCGGTTCGACGCGAGCGCGCTGCCGCGGAGGAGGACCCACGAGATGCCGAGGCCGATCGCGACGCCGCCGACGCCGACGAGCACGGCGACCCACCAGCGGTCGAAGGTGAACCCGGTGACGAGCCGCCAGACGGTCGCGCCGAGCGGGATCAGGAGGCCGGCGATCACGAACGAGGGCACGCCGATCTCGCGCGAGCGCATGATCTCGCAGAGCGCCGTGGCGTCGAACCGGGCGGGCCGGAGGAGCTTCAGCTCCCGGGAGTCGGAGGCGGCCTCCATCTCGCGCATCCAGTAGAGGTTGCGCATCGACGTGGCGACGTTCTTGAGGTACGAGACGACGACGTAGCGGGCGACGAGCTCCACCATCCAGCGGACGACGGAGCGGAAGGGCCCCAGAGAGGCGCCCGCCCGCGACCCGTGGAAGCCGTGGCGGCGCAGGCTCTCGAGCGCCTCGAGCGCCCGCCGGTGGTCGACGTCGAACCGGTCGGGGTGCGCCAGCACCTCGGTGCGCGCGAGCTCCGCGAGCATCTCGCGCTCCCGTGGCGACTGCACCTCGAGCTCGTCCAGGAACGACGCGATCGCCGTGTCGTCGCCGGAGAGGAGCCGCAGCCGGTCGAGCGGGCTGTCGAACTCGACTCCCTCGTCGCGGCCCGTGTTGTCGTCGGGTGAAGACGCGGCCGTCACGTGGCCGCGATGCTACGCCGTTGTTACCCTTCTCGTCCGTGGGCAACTGGACGCTCTACTTCATCTTCCTGATCCCGCCGCTGATCCTCGGCTTCGCCGTCCAGCACTGGCTGAAGAAGACCGTGGCGGCGAACCTGCAGGTCGCGGTCGCGAGCGGGCTCACGGGGGCAGACGTCGCGCGTCAGATCCTCGACCGCAACGGCCTGCAGGGCATCCCGGTCGAGGTGTCGCCCGGCGGTCCGCTCTCCGACCACTACGACCCGCGGAAGAAGTCCGTGCACCTCTCGGAGCCCGTCTACGGCGGTCGCGCGGTCGCGTCCACCGCGATCGCCGCCCACGAGGTCGGGCACGCGATCCAGCACGCGAAGGCGTACGGCCCGTTCCGCCTCCGCTCGGCGATGTGGCCCGCGGTGGCCTTCGCCTCGAACGCGTGGCTGTTCCTCCTCCTGATCGGCGCGTTCGCGCAGATCTTCCAGCTCGTCACCTTCGCCGTGATCCTCTACGCGGTCGTCGTCCTCTTCCAGCTCGTCACCCTGCCGGTCGAGTTCGACGCCTCGCGGCGGGCGATGGCCCAGCTGAACGACATGGGCCTCGTCTCGCGCGGCGAGGCGCAGGGGGCCCGCAAGGTGCTCACCGCCGCCGCGATGACCTACGTCGCCGCCGCGCTGGCTGCGCTCTCGCAGCTCGCGTACTACGCGCTGGTCTTCCTCGGCAACCGGAACTGACCCCGCAAGCCCGTGCGGGTCATCGCGCTGATCGTGCGTGCAGGCGCAGTCGTCGCCCTGAGCGCCGTCGTGGTCGCGCTCCTCGTCGACGGCACCGAGCAGCCGGCCGCCGAGCGCGCCGCCGTCGAGACGGTCGCCCGCCCTGCGCCGCGGCCGCGCCCCACGGTGCCGGCCCAGCCGCCGACGCCCGTGCCCATCTCGATCACGGCGACGGGCGACATCGCCTTCGGCGCCGTGCCCGACCTCCCGCCCGACGACGGTCGCAGCTTCTTCGCCGACGTCCAGGCCGACCTGGCGGGCGACGTCGTCGTCGGCAACCTCGAGGGGACGCTCGCCGACCGCGGCGTCTCGCGGTGCGCCGGGCGCGAGGGCTGCCGCCCGTACCGCGTGCCGACGAGCTACGCGGCGCGGCTCGGCGACGCGGGCTTCACGGTCGTCAGCCTGGCGAACGATCACGCCTACGACTTCGGCGAGCCCGGGTTGCGCCAGACGGTCGACGCGCTGTCCGCGGC
>DASTKY010000387.1:0-14988 GCA_035715495.1 Gaiella sp.
GGGCTCGTCCGCCTGGCCGGGCCGGAAGCCGCCGACCCGGACCCGCAGGCCGGTCGCGGTGGCCTCCGCCTCGAGCCGCACCGTGTCGCCCGCCGGCTGCTGGAGGAGCAGGCTGTCGACCGCCAGCAGAAGGTCGTCGACGCGATCGATCGGGAGCTCGACGCGCGCCGCGACCCCGCCGAGCACGAGGCGACCGACGCTGCGGTAGCCGGCGCTCGCTGGGAACTCGACGGTTGTCCGGTCGGCGCTCGTCTCGGTGGTGCTCACGCGCTCCCGTTCGCGCTCGCAAGCGCGCCGCCGCGGTCGGCGTGGATCGAGAACACCCGGTCGAGCAGCGTGATCTCGAAGATGCGGCGGATGTGCGAGTCGGTGCACACGACGCTGACACTGCCGCCCGACGGCCGCAGGCGCTTGACCGCTCCGAGCAGCACGCCGAGGGTCATCGAGTCGATGAAGCTCGCCTCGGAGAGGTCGATGACGAGGCCCGACGCGCCGCTGTCGAGCGCCGTCGTGATCGCGGCGCGGAGCTGCGGCGCGGTGTGCAGGTCGGCCTGACCGTGCACGGCGATGACGGGGACGCTCTCGTCGCCCCCGATCGTCTCCACTACGAAGGCAGTGGCTTCGGTCTCGCTCATCTGCTGTCCCTCATCGCCGCTTCCGGGCTTCCCTCCTACCCGCCCTGCCCGCAACCGTAAACCGTCGGGTTACGGGCCGTCGCAGGTCGGAGGCTCATCTGCGCCCGACGGCGCGGGCGAGCTCGGCCTTCGTCATGCGCGAGCGCCCCCGGACGTTCTTGTCCTTCGCCTCCTCGTAGAGCTGCGCCTTCGTGCGGCCGCGGGGGCCCTTCCGGCCCGAGCGGAGCCCGCCGCGCCGGCCGGACGAGATGTCCTCCCGCGAGAGGCGCGACGACGTCGCGGCCTCGCCGTGACGCGCGCGCTCCTTGTTGACGGTCCGCGCCGCGATCTCCTCCGCCGTCGACTCCGACCGGCCCTGCTCCTTCAGCGAGTCCTTGATGTGCTCGTACTGGCGGGCGCGCTTCGTGCCCTTCTTGACACCGCGTGGGGGCATCGCTCCTCCTACGTCTCGACGGGACCGGCGGTACCCGACCCCGGAGCGAGGGAAACCCTGCGCAGCTGGAGGACGCCTTCGTCGACGGACGTGCAGAGGACGGCGGCGCCCTCGACGTGGGCGATCTCGACGACCCGCCGTACCGGGCTCGTGGTGGGCACGACGACCCCGAGGGCCGCGCCTGCCTCCGCCTGCGCGCGGGCGAGCCGGAAGAGGACGTGCAGGCCCGCGCTGTCGAGGAACGTCACCTCCGTCAGGTCGACGAGCAGATCGCCCGCGCCGACCGACCGGTCGAGCTCGCTCCGGATCGCGTCGCTCGTGAGCTTGTCGAGCTCGCCCGCGAGGTGGACGAGCGTGAGGCCGTCGCGACGCTCAGTGCGCGTCTGCATCGCCGCTCTCCCCGTTGCCTGCCGTCCTGCGCCGCAGCGACCGCTCCATCACGATGCGTGTCCCCGCCTCCGACTGCTCCAGCTCGACGTCGGTCATGAGCGAGCGGATCACGCGCAGGCCCAGCCCGCGGTCCTCCCGCTCGCGCGGCTCCTGCCACCGGCCCTCGTCGGCGATCTCGATCCGGACGCGGTCGCCGACGATCGCGCCGTGGAGGGTGACCGTGCCTCCCTCCCGGTGGCCGTGCTCGACCGCGTTCGTCGCCGCCTCCCACACGGCGAGCAGGATGTCCCGCGCATCGTCCGGCGGTACGCGCTCGGCCACGAGCCAGTCGGAGACGGACGATCGCAGCCGCGTCAGCGACGCGGTCTCGGCGGGGAGCGAGAGCTCGAGCGGCACGGCCGCCTCGCCGGCGATCTCCAGCACGAGCAGGGCGACGTCGTCGCGCAGGGCATCGCCCTCGAGCAGCTGCTCCAGGATGATGTCCGCGAGCTTCTCCGGGTCGCGATCGGCGGGGACGTCGACCGCCGCGAGGCGTTCCAGCCCGTCGTCGATCGACCGGTCGGGGCGCTCGACGAGCCCGTCGGTGTAGAGGACGACGATCGAGCCGGGCTCGAGCGCCAGCTCCGCGGCCTCGAGCGGCATGTCGGCGTCGACGCCGAGCGGGAGGTTGCGCCCCTCCTCGGCGTAGCGCGTCGCCCCGGACGGGTCGATCACGAGCGGCGGCAGGTGCCCCGCCGAGACGAGCGACGCGGTGTGCGCCTTCGGGTCGACGACGAGGAAGGCGACGGTCGCGAACGGGGCATCCGTGATCCCCTCCAGCAGCCGGTTGAGCTTCGTCATCGTCCGGCCCGGATCCGACTCGTCGAGGGTCAGCGCCCGCATCCCGTTCCGAAGCTGAGCCATCGTCGCCGCCGCCCGGACGCCCTTGCCGACGACGTCGCCGACCGCGAAGCCGAGCCGGCCGTCGGGCAGCATCAGCGTGTCGAACCAGTCGCCGCCGACGTCGAGCGCCGTCGTGCCCGGCAGGTACCGCGCCGCGATCCGCACGCCCTCCAGGACGGGGATCGAGCGCGGGAGCACGCTCCGCTGCAGCGTCTCGGCGATCGAGCGCTCTCCCTCGTAGCGCGCCGCGCGGTCGAGCGCGAGGCCGCACTGCGTCGTCAGCGCCTGGAGGAAGCTCCAGCCGTCGTCGTCGAGCTCCGCCTGTCCCCGCCACGAGAGCGCGGCGACCCCGAGCGGTCGCGAGCCGGCCCACACGGGGAGGAACGCGAACGTCTCGTGGTCGATCGCCTCGAGCGCGGCCGTCAGCTCCGGATAGCGCGCGCCGAGCTGCGTCGCCGTCTCGAAGTACGACGCCGAGCCCTCGCGCGCGACCGAGGCGGGCGACGGCCGGCTCGAGGTCACGGCGAGCAGCGGCCGGACGACGACCTCCGGGTAGCCCCGCGACGCGAGCGGCTGCGTCTCGCGCTCGTCGCCGCCGATCACGCCGAGCATCACCCCGTCGGCTCGGAGCCCGACGAGGGCGTCGTCCACGAACACCGTTGCGACGTCCTCGAGGGTGAGCGCCCGCGAGAACGCGGCAGTGAGCGCCTGGAGCCGCTCCGTCCGGGTGCGGGCGCGCTGCTCGTCCTCGTAGAGGAGGCTGCGGTCGAGCGCCTGGCCGGCCTGGCGCGTGATCGCCTGAATCATCGACGAGCTCTCGTCGTCGATCGCGACCGGCGCGTCGAAGGTGAGGCGGACGGCGCCCGGCGTGCGGACGCCCGAGGTCAGCGGGTACGCATAGCTGCTCCTCGGCTGCTCGTCGGGCGGGAGGTCGGCGCTCGGCATCGTCAGGGCGAGGGTGTCCAGCCCGACGACGGGGGCGGGCCGCATCACGCCCGGCGCGAGCAGCTCGGCCCGGCCGCGCCCCTCGTCGAGCTTGAAGACCTCGACGGTCTCCGCCGCCAGGAGGCCCTCGAGCGAGATGCGGACGACCTCGGCCACGTCCCGGGGAGTCGCGGCGCGGCTCATCCGCTCCGCCACCTCTTGCAGCGTGCGGGTCCGCTGCTCGGCCGTCTGCGCCTGGAGGCGCGCCGCCCGTTCGCTCTCGAGCAGCCGTGCGCGCTCGAGCGGCTCCGTCGCCTGCCGCACCATCGTCTCGAGGAGGCGCTTGCCGGTCTCCTCGGGGAACTCGTCCGTCGAGAACCACGCGACGAGGAGCCCGGAGGGCTGGCCTCCGGCCGTGAGGGGGACGGCGGCGACCGCAAGGTCGCCGGCCGTCCGCAGCACCGCGTACGGCTCGGCGCCCTGCCAGTCGGCCGCGGTCGCGAGCCAGACGCTGCTGGTGGGGTTGAGCGCCGCGTCGAGGCACGACGGCCACGTCGGCCCGTCGGGGGTGGGCTCGACGCCCGGCGTCAGGGAGCCGGAGCCGTGGAGCAGCTGGAGCTGGTCGACCTCGAGCGGCACGTACACGGCGCAGGCGCTCGCGCCGAGGATCGCCTTGACCTGGTCGCACAGGAGCGCGCCGACCTCCGAGGTCGAGGCCGCGCCGGCGAGCGACGTCGCGAAGGCGTGCAGACGGCTCAGGTCCGACGCCAGCTGCTCCGCCCGTGCGCGGGCCCGCTGCTCGTCCTCCAGCAGGAGCGTCCGGTCGAGCGCGAGCGCCGCCTGGCGGGCGAGCGACTCCGCGTACTCGAGATCGGCGGGACGGAACGTGCGCCCTTCCGCGAACGAGAGCGCGATCGCCCCGATCGTCCGTCCCGCGACGGAGAGCGGGATCGAGAGCCAGGCGCCGAAGCGCGTCGCGGCCGCGATCTCGGGGAAGTCCACGGCGAGCTCCGCGCGCGTCCGGTGGACGAGCAGCTCGTTCCCCTCGATGGCCCTCCCCACCGGCGCGTTGGCCCTGCGGTCGAACCGCTCCCAGCCCGCGAGCTCCTCGGGCGCGAACCCGGACGACGCGACCAGGACCAGGTGGTCGCCGGTCAGCCGGAGGAGCGCGCCCGCCGCGGAGCCGAGCGTCGTCTTGGCCTCCTCCAGCGCCGCGGCGCCGACGAGCTCGGGAGTCGTCGCGGCGCCGAGCGCCTCCGTCGCGTCGAGCAGGCGGCGCGTGTCGTCGGCGCTCCGGTCGGCCGCCTCCTGCGCGCGACGCCGCTCGGCGTGCTCCAGCGCGAGCCCGGCATGGTCGGCGAGCCTGCGGGCGAGGATGAGCGTCTCGGGGCGGTCCGTGGGGACGTCGTCGTGCCAGATCACGCGAAGGATGCGCCCGACCTCGCCGGCGACGACGATCGGGATCTGGAGCGCGGTGCGGTCGCTCAGCAGCCGGAACGGCCCCGCCGTGTCGACCGGGCCCTCCCTCGGCGGCCCCTGGGCGAAGGTCGGCTCCATCCGGGCGAGCGACTCCTCGACGCCCGTCACGTCGACCCTGCGCGAGCGCGTGCCGGGCGGGCAGTCGTCGTCGGGCGGCTCCTGGTAGACGAGCACGACCTCCTCGTCGGCGAGCGCCCAGAGCTGGGCGACGTCCCCGTCGAAGGTGGCGAGCGCCTCCCCGCAGATCGCCTCCATCACGGCCATCGTCCGCTCGCCCGCGAACCGCGGCGCGAGGCGGGCGATCCGGTCGAGGCCCTCGCGGAGCGACCGCTCGCGGTCGTAGAGCTGGGCACGTTCGAGCGCCTGCCCGCCGAGGGCGGCCGCGAGCTGCGCGAGCGCGATCAGGTCGGCGTCGACGCGCCCGGCCGCGTCGAACGGGAAGCCCATCGAGCCGACGACGCGGTCCTCCGTCAGCAGCGGCACGGCCAGCGCGCTGTGCGCGTAGTCCGCGAGGCGGGCGCCGTCCGGGTAGTCCCGCTCCATCTCCTCGCGCGAGTTCGCGAAGGCAGGCTCCCCGGTCAACGCCGCGCGGGCGATCGGCGCCTGCGCCGTGAGCGGGATCCTGAGCCGCGCCGGCAGCGTGGCGCGGCGGACGCCGCCGGGGTCGACGATCACGAGCTCGTCGTCCTGGACGAGGCCGAGGGCGCCGCCCACCGCCCCGAGCAGGGGCGGCATGCGCTCGACGAGCGCGTGTGCGACCTCGTCCGGGGTCGCGGCCGCCGAGAGCTCCGCCGCGAGCGCTCCGAGGGCATGTGCCTCGGACTCGGCCCCGGCTCCCTGCTCCCCGGGCGGCTGCGCCCCGGCCGTGCGCTCGGTTCTCACGACCGCTGCATCTTGCTACTCGGTCGTGCGGTGCCGCAAACGGTGGCCGTCGCCCGGCGGCCGCCGGTCTGTCATCGAGGCTCGCGGTCGGGCGCGTCCTCGCGGTCGTCGTCGCGGTCGAGCGCGTCCTCGACGTCGTCCTTCAGGTCGCGTGCCTTGTCCTTCGCCTTGCCCCACGCCTCCTGGGCCTCACCCTCGACCTGCTTGGTCTTGCCCTCGATGCGATCGCTGTCCATGTGGCCCTCCTCGGGTCGACGGCTCGTGCTCTCGTCACCGCCTACCCGACCGCGCGCATCGCCACACCCGGGTGCGCCGCCGGTTTGAGCGGGCCCGTCCACGGCTACGACGAGAGTCCCCGCGACCAAGGAGACCCGATGTCGATCGAGCTGCCGCCGAACCCCAGTCCGTCCGAGACCGACCCGATGCCGCCCGAGCCCAGCCCGTCGCCCGGGCCGATCCCCACGCCGGACGAGCCGAACCCCGGCATCCCCGGCGAGCCCGACCCGGGGCTGCCCGAGCCCGCGCCGTCGCCCGACCCCGCGCCGTCGCCGCAGGAGCCGAGCCCGGGCATCCCGGGAGCGCCGGAGCCCGCGCCGCCGGCCTGAGACCTGGACGTCAGCGCCGCGCGCGGAGCGGCGGCGCAGGCGGGTCGGGCGGCTCCGGCGGACCGGGCGGCGCCGGCTCGGGCGGCAGCGGATCCGGAGGAGCAGGCGGAGGCGGAACCGGGTCGGGAAGGGTCATGCCCGAGCATGGCCCCGCCGGGGCGGGACCGAAACGTCGAGCGACGTCGGACTGGGACGGCTGCAGACGTTCACCACGATCCCCGAGTCGAACCGCGTGGTCTCGGCGAGCCGGAGACGGGTCAGGTCGATCCCGTCCAGCAAGCGCCGGCCGCCGCCCGCGAGCACCGGGAAGACCCAGAGGTGGAGCTCGTCGACGAGCTTCGCCGGGATCAGCGTCAGGTCGAGCTCGCCGGTCCCGAACTTCAGGAGGTCGGCGCCCTGCCGGTCCTTGAGGGCGGCGACCGCCTCGGCCACGTCCCCCTCGAGCAGCTCCGCGTTCCAGCTGGCCTCAGAGAGCGTGCGGGAGGCGACGTGCTTCGGCATCGCGTTGATCCGGTCGGCGTAGTCGCCGTCGCGGCCGGGCCAGGCCTGGACGAAGCCGTCGTAGGTCGCGCGACCGAGCAGCAGCGCGTCGGAGCGCGCGAGCAGCGCCGTCGCGTAGCCGCCGTGCTCGTCGTCCCAGTAGGGCGGGCCCCAGACCTGCGGGCTCTCGATGACGCCGTCCAGCGTCACGAACGTGGACTCGATCAGCTTCCTCATGGCCGCCTCCTCGATGGTCGGTCGATCCTGCTTACCCCTTGGACGCCGCGGGGGTGCGGGACTCATCGCTTGCCCCCGCAACGAGTCGGCAGGATGCGTCGATGCATCTCGACCTCGCCCAGGGCCTCGTCGCGCTCGGCCTCCTGACCGTCGTCGCCGCCCTGCTCGCGAGCGCGCCCACCCTCCGGATCCCGTACCCGATCCTGCTCGTGCTCGGCGGGCTCGTGCTCGGGCTCCTCCCCGGGCTGCCCGAGTTCGAGCTCGAGCCGGAGCTCGTGCTGTTCGGGGTGCTCCCGCCGCTGCTCTACGGGGCAGCCTTCTTCACGTCGCTCCGGGACCTCCGCGCGAACGCGGGGCCGATCGGACTGCTCGCGGTCGGGCTCGTGGTCGTCACGACCGTCGGCGTCGCCGTCGTCGCGCACGCCGTGGTCGACGGCCTCACGTGGCCGGCGGCGTTCGTCCTCGGCGCGATCGTCTCCCCGACCGACCCGATCGCGGCGACGGCGATCGCGCGCCGGCTCGGCGTCCCGCGGGGGCTCGTGAACATCGTCGAGGGCGAGAGCCTCGTCAACGACGGGACGGGCCTCGTCCTCTACCGCGTCGCGGTGGCCGCGGTCGTCACGGGGAGCTTCTCGCTCCTCGAGGCGGGCGGGCTGTTCTTCGTGAGCGCGGCGGGCGGCGTCGGCGTCGGCCTCGTCGTCGGCTGGCTCATCCGCCAGGTCCGCCGGAGCCTCGACAACCCGCCGGCGGAGATCACGATCTCGCTGATGACCGGCTACCTCGCCTTCATCCCCGCCGAGCTGATGGGCGTCTCGGCGGTGCTCGCCGCGGTCACGGCGGGGGTCTACCTGGGCTGGCACACGCCCGAGCTGACCTCGCCGCGGGTGCGGCTCCAGGGCGTCGCGGTCTGGGAGATCGTCCAGTACCTGCTGAACGCGCTCCTCTTCGTCCTGGTCGGGCTCCAGCTCCCGATCGTGGTCGAGGCGCTCGGCCACATCCCCGTCGCGACGCTCGTCGGGTACGGGGCGCTCGTCAGCGTCACCGTGATCGCGGTGCGGTTCGCGTGGGTCTTCGTCGTCCTGCTCGCGCCGCCCGCCGCCAAGCTGCGCGTGGAGAGCTGGCGCGACGCGGTCTTCATCTCGTGGTCCGGGATGCGGGGCGCCGTCTCGCTCGCCGCCGCCCTCGCGCTCCCGCTCCAGACCGACGCCGGCGACGGCTTCCCCGGACGCGACCTGATCCTCTTCCTGACCTTCGCGGTGATCCTCGTCACGCTCGTGGGGCAGGGGCTCACGCTCCCGCTCGTGATCCGGGTGCTGGGGCTCGAGGACGACGGCCTCGACGAGCGCGAGAACGCGAAGGCGCGCATCTACGCGGCGGAGGCCGCGATCGAGCGGCTCGCCGAGCTGGAGCAGGAGGACTGGGTGCGGGAGGACACCGCCGAGCGCCTCCGGGGCGCCTACCGCTTCCGCGCCGACCGCTTCCGCGCGCGCTTCGGCGACGACGAGGACGGGATCGAGATGCGCTCGCAGGACTTCCAGCGGCTGCGCCACGAGCTGCTCGAGGCCGAGCGCGCGGCCGTGCTCCAGCTCCGCCGCTCGGGCCGCATCTCGAACGACGTGTGGCTCCGCGTCTCGCGCGACCTCGATCTCGAGGACACGCGGCTGGACAGCTAGCGTCTGCGCGGCATGGCGCAGGGGCTCGCCATCCGCCTGCGGGGCGTCGTCAAGCGCTACGGCGCGATCACCGCGGTCGACGGCCTCGATCTCGAGGTGCCCGAGGGCACCTGCGTCGGCCTGCTCGGGCCGAACGGGGCAGGCAAGTCGACGACCATGCGGCTCCTCACCGCGCAGTCGATCGCGGACGAGGGCGAGCTCGAGCTCCTCGGCTACCGGCTGCCCGACGAGTCGAAGCAGGCCCGCGCCGAGCTCGGCGTCACGCCGCAGCTCGACAACCTCGACACGACGCTGACCGTCGCGCAGAACCTCCTCGTCTTCACGCACCTCTACCGCGTCCCGCGCCCCGAGCGGAAGGAGGCGATCGAGCGCGCCCTCGAGATGGCGAAGCTCGTCGACCGGCGCGACACGCGCGTCGACAAGCTGTCCGGCGGAATGCGCCGCCGGCTGCTGATCGCGCGGTCGCTCGTGCATCGCCCGCGGCTCGTGCTGCTCGACGAGCCGACCGTCGGCCTCGATCCCCAGGTGCGCCAGGAGCTCTGGTCGCTGATCGACGCCCTCCGGAGCGACGGCACGACGATCCTCATGTCGACGCACTACATCGAGGAGGCGGAGCGCCTCTGCGACACCGTGCTGATCATGTCCCACGGGACCGCCGTCGCCACGGGCACCCCCGCCGACCTGGTGCGCGAGTACGCCGGCCAGACGGCGCTCGAGGTCTATGGGCCGCCTGCGCGGCTGGCCGAGGTCGAGGCCGAGGCGGGCGCCGCCGGCCTGCGGACCCGACGGACCGGGACGAGCATCTCGATCCTCGGCGTCGACGGCCGCAACGGCCACGGGTTCGAGGGCGAGCGGCGGCCGGCGAACCTCGAGGACGTCTTCGTCCTCCTGACCGGCGAGGAGATCGACTGATGGCGGCCGTCGAGGAGCGCGGGCCTCGGCTCGGGCGGCTCGAGCGGAGCGCGCTCACCGGCGTCCTCGTCCGCGAGGTCGTCAACTACTCGTCGTACTGGAAGTCGAGCACGTTCTCCTCGACGGTCGAGCCGACGATCTACCTGCTCGCGTTCGGGTTCGGGTTCGGGTCGCTCGTCTCGACGATCGGCGGCTACAGCTACGTCGACTTCGTCGGGACGGGGACGGTCGCGACGGCGGTGCTCTTCTCGAGCGCGTTCCCGGCGATGTTCGGCACGTTCGTGAAGTACCAGTTCCAGCGCACGTACGACGCGATCCTCGCCGCCCCCGTCGACACCGAGGAGCTCGTCACCGCCGAGGTGCTGTGGATCGCGACGCGTGCGGGCGTCTACGGCTGCGTGCCGATGGTCGTCGCGATGTTCTTCGGGCTCGACCCGTCGTCGGGGATGCTGCTCGTGCCGTTCATCGCCTGGATCTCCGGCTTCGGCTGGGCGTGCTTCGGCGTGGCCGTGGCGGGCTACTCGAAGTCCTTCGAGAACTTCAACTACATCGTCAGCGCGGTGCTGACGCCGCTCTTCCTCCTCGCCGGCTCGTTCTTCCCGCTCGACGAGTTCCCCCGGTGGGCGCAGATCCTGGCGGCCTTCAACCCGCTCCACCACACCGTCGTGCTCGTCCGGGACGCCGTGTTCGGGCTCGAGGGGTGGGAGGACCTCTTCCGCGTCGGCTACCTCGTCCTCTTCGGGCTCGTGCTCTGGCGCGTCGCGATCCACGCGATGACGAAGAAGCTGATCGACTGAGGGGGCTCGCTCAGGCGAAGGGCTGCTGGCCGAGCGAGAGCTCCTCGTCGCCCGCGTCGGCGCTCGGCCGGTCGAGCGCCGCGAGGAACGCGCGGACGACGCGGGCGTCGAACTGCGTCCCGGCGCCGAGCTCGAGCTCGGCGCGGGCGGCCTTGGACCCGATCCCGGGCCGGTAGACGCGGTCGGTCGTCATCGCCGCGTACGCGTCGGCGACGGAGATGATCGACGCCTCGATCGGGATCGCGTCGCCCCGCAGCCCGAACGGGTAGCCGCCGCCGTCCGGCTGCTCGTGGTGCGCGATGATCCACGGTGCGAGGTCCTCGAGCGCGGTGCCCTCGACGAGCCGCGCGCCGATCTCCGGGTGGCCGCGCATCTCGTCCTTCTCGTCCGTCCCCAGCGGGCCGGGGTGGCCGACGATCGCATCGGGGATCCCGACCTTGCCGATGTCGTGCAGGAGCCCCGCGAGCCGGACGCGCGCCACCCGCTCGTCGGTGAGCCCGAGCTCGCGCGCGGCGCGCTCGGCGTAGCGGGCGACGGTCTGCGAGTGGCGGACGGTGTCGGGCTTCCGCATGTCGAGGAGCTCCGAGAGCGTCAGCAGCAGCCCGACCTGGCCCGGTGCCTCGCGGCCGTCCATCCGGGCCAGCGTGTCCTCGAGCTCGAAGGTGTAGACGACGCAGCGGTCACGCCCGAGCGCCTTGGCGGCGTAGAGGGCCGCGTCGGCGGACCGGAGCAGCAGCTCGACCGAGCCGCCGTGGTCGGGGTCGTGGGCGACGCCGACGCTGAGCGTGACCGGCACCGGCTCGGAGACGAAGGCGGCCCGCAGGCTCGTCCGCAGCCGCTCCGCGAGGATGTAGCCGCCGCGTGAGTCCGTGCCCGGCACGATCAGCGCGAACTCCTCGCCGCCGAGGCGCGCGACGGTGTCGATCAGGCGCTTGCCGTCCGCCAGTGTCGACGCGATGAGACGGAGCGCCTCGTCGCCGCCCGGGTGGCCGAGCCGGTCGTTGACCGACTTGAAGTGGTCGACGTCGGCGACGAGCACGGAGAACGGCTGGTCGCCGCGGCGGGAGCGCTCGAGCTCGATCTCGAGCGCGCGCTCGAACCCGCGGCGGTTCGGCAGGGCCGTCAGCGCGTCCGTGTGCGCGGCGTCGGAGAGCGTTCCGACGAGGCCGATCACGCGCTGCTGGAGGAGCGCGACGAGGGCGCCCGTGACGACGAGCGTCCCGAGCGTCAGGGCGAACTGGTCGAGGGGCACGCCCTCCGGGTCGACGACCGTCAGCACGACCCCGTAGGCGGCTGCGATCACGGCGATCTGGGCCGCGAGCACCCACACGCCGAAGAAGTACGCGGAGTAGAGGCCGATCCAGAGGTAGAAGAGCGAGTACGCGCTCGCGTCGTTCCCCGCGAAGTAGACGGCGCCCGAGACGAGCCCCGTCCCGACGGCGACGAGCGCGGCGAACGCCCACGTCGGGAGCCGGTCGAAGACCACGAGCACGAGCGCGGCGACGGCGTACGCGCAGACGGCGAGCGCGACGATGCCGCCCTCGTCCACGCCCTCCGGCGGCGAGAGCGCCATCGCGACGAGCCCGACCGTCGGGCCTGCGACGTAGAGCCAGAAGAGGACGCGCGCCATTGCGACCCGGTCCTGCCCCTGACCGGGCCGTCCCCGCCTCCCCCAGCCCAGGCGCTGCCGGAGCCAGAGCCGCATGGACGTCCTATCGGCAAACCGGAGCCGGGACACAAGCCCACCGTCCCGCGTGACGTCGTCGTCGTCCGAGGGCGCTAGCGTCCGTGCGGGGGTCCCGCAGGCGCCATCGAGGAACGGAGGATCGTGTGAGCACAGTCGGCAACACCGGCCCGGTCGGGAAACCGCGCGGGATCGGCTTCGGGATCCTGCTCTACGTCATCACCCTGGGCTTCTACGGCTGGTACTGGGCGTTCAAGACGCAGGACGAGATGCGCAGGCACACCGGCGACGGCGTCGGCGGCGTGCTCGGCCTCGTGATCTGGATCCTGATCACGCCCGTCAGCGCGTTCCTGATCCCGTCCGAGGTGGGGAAGATGTACGCGCGGGCGGGGCGGACGCCGCCGATGACGGGCTGGACGGGCCTCTGGCTCTTCCCCGGCGCGATCCTGATCATTCCGGCGATCGTCTGGTTCGTGAAGGTGCAGGGCGGGCTGAACCGCTACTGGGAATCGACGCCGGCGGCGCCCGGCGACGCGGCGGTCGCGACGGCCTGAGAGCTCGTCGCTCACGTGACGACGCCGACCGCGATCGTCCCCACGTGTCCCTTGAGGCCGCCGGTGCGGCGCTTCAGCTTCAGCTCGGCCTTCGAGCCGCCGGCCTGCTGGTAGATCATGTCGCGGGAGTGCGGCGTGTCGTAGACGCCGCGGCTCGCGTACGGCGCGCCGGCGTAGACGGTGCGGGTGACGGCCTCGTTGAAGAAGACCTGCCCGGTGTGCACCTCGTTGCCGCCGACCGACACCTTCATGTGGATGTGGGGCGTGCGGCCGCGGTACCACCCGGGGAAGACCGTCAGGAACTCCGCGATCCCCTTCGCGTTCGACCGCCGGTGCCCGCGCAGGAACCGTGTCGCGGCGCCGTCGACGCCGGAGTAGTCGCCGAGGGCGTCGCAGTGCCAGATCTCGACGTCCGCGTTCCGGATGATCCTGCACGTGCGCGCGTTGAGCACGGTGAAGCGGATCACGAGCGGCGAGCCGGGCTTGCCCTCGGTGATGTTCCGCCGGGTCAGGTCGTTCTCGACCCAGTACGGGCCCTCGGTCGCCTCGGGCGTGAGGAGGCACGTCGAGGCCGCGCCGGCCGCCTCGGCGTCCTCCGTGAGGAGGGCGAGGGCCTTCGTGCCGAACGCGGCTGCGAGGCCGGCTCCGCCGACGGTGGTGAGCGCGGTGCGCCGGTCGAACTTGGTCTCCATCTCCGATCCTTTCGTCGCTCTGTCCGACGACACGGTAGGCACGCCTGCTGTGAGCCGTCTGTGAGCCGCCTGAGGAGTCGCGGAGCACTCGACCGATGAGTTCCGCGTCGCGGCGCCGTCCTACTCCCGACATCATCGAACGACGCGACCGAGGAGCTGACATGCCGAGACCGACGCCCTGTCTCTGGTTCGACACCGCCGGCGAGGACGCCGCGCGGTTCTACACGACCGTCTTCCCGAACTCGAGGATCACCCGCACGACCCACTACGGCTCCGCGGGCCCACGGGCCGAGGGCCTCGTGATGACGGTCGAGTTCGAGCTCGACGGCCAGCCGTTCATCGCCCTCAACGGCGGCCCCGACTTCACGTTCGACGAGGCGATCTCGTTCTCGATCGAGTGCGAGACGCAGGAGGAGGTCGACCGCTACACGGAGGCGCTCACCGACGGCGGCGAGCAAGGCCCCTGCGGGTGGGTGAAGGACCGCTTCGGCCTCTCGTGGCAGGTGGTGCCCCGCATCCTGAACGAGCTCGTCGCCGGCCCGGACCGCGAGAAGGGCCAGCGCGTGATGGCGGCGATGCTGACGATGCGCAAGCTCGACATCGCCGAGCTGGAGCGGGCCGCGGCGGGCTGAGCCGGAGTCAGGCGGTCGCGCGCTCGAGCGGCACGACCGCGGCGGCGATCTCGCGCGGTCTGCGCGCGGCGAGGGCGACCGCCTCGGAGGGGAGCGGCAGGCCCAGGTGGTATCCCTGGCCGACGTCGCAGCCCGCGGCGCGGAGCCACGCGACGTGCTCGTCGGTCTCGACGCCCTCCGCGACGACCTCGAGCCCGAGGTCGTGCGCGAGTGACACGATCGACCGCACGATCGCCGCGTCACGGCGGTCGGTGGCCATCCCCGCGACGAACGAGCGGTCGATCTTGAGCGTCTGCGCCGGCACGGACTTGAGCTGCCCGAGCGACGAGTAGCCGATGCCGAAGTCGTCGATCGCGATCCGGACGCCGGTCGCCACGATCCGCTCGAGACGGCCGCCCGCGCGGACGCTGTCGCGGACGAGGATGTCCTCGGTCACCTCGAGCTCGAGCGCCGAGGGATCGATCCCGTGCTCGGCGAGGATCTCGAGCACCTCGTCGGGGAACCCGGCGTCGGCGAGGTCGCGCTCGGAGACGTTCACCGCCAGGCCGAGCTCGAGCCCCGCGTCGTGCCAGTCGCGCAGCTGCGCGAGGGCCTCGTCGAGGACGTAGCGGGTGAGGCGGCGGGTGAGGCCCGCCTGCTCGATCGCCGCCAGGAACTGGTCGGGCTCGACGAGCCCGAGGGACGGGTGACGCCAGCGGACGAGGGCCTCCGCGCCGCGGATCCGCCCCTCGGCGAGGTCGAACTGCGGCTGGTAGTAGACGACGAGCTCGCGCCGCTCGAGCGCGCGGCGCAGCTCGCCGGTCATGCCGAGCCGCACCGGGGAGTGGTCGTCGAGCTCACGGTCGAAGACACGCGGCGCGCCCGAGCGCTTGGCGGCGTACATGGCGATGTCGGCGCACCGGAGCAGCTCGTCGCGGGTCGAGCCGTGCACCGGCGCGAGGGCGACGCCGATGCTGGCCTGCGGCTCGAGGCCGATGCCTGCGATCTCGAGCATCCCGCCCATCGCCGTCGAGAGCCGCTCGGCGAGGAGCAGGGCCTCGTCCGCGTCGGTCGCGTTCTCGCTCACGACCGCGAACTCGTCGCCTCCGAGCCGGGCC
>DASTKY010000388.1:0-2654 GCA_035715495.1 Gaiella sp.
GCCGTGCTCCACGTCGGGCTCGCCGGAGGCCGCGGCGTCGAGCCCGGCCGCCTCGTCGTCGGGACCGAGGCGGTCTACTGCGACCTCGAGGCGCACTGGCCCGTCGTCGACCGCGCCTCCGCGGACGCGGGGCTCCGGCGACGGGCGGGCGCGGCGCTCACGGACGCCGTGTCGATGCCGATCCACACCTCGGCCGCCGTCGGCGCGGCCGCGGCCTCCGCGCCGGACGGCCCGCTCGTCGAGGCGATGGAGGGGTTCGGCGTGCTCCGCGCCGCGGCCCGGGCGGGCGTCCCGGCGGTCGAGGTGCGGGCGATCTCGAACGCGATCGGCGAGGCCGACCGCGCGCGCTGGGACCTGGACGGCGCGCTGACCGCGCTCGCGGCCGCGCTCCCGGGCCTCGTCGCCGCGGTCGCCGAGCCCTCTAGGGCTCGCGGATCGTGACGGCGACCTCGAGCGTCTCGTCGGCGCTCCCCTTGTAGACGCCGCGTGACGGCGGGACGTCGCCGTAGTCGCGGCCGACGCCGACGCGGACGTAGCGGTCGGTCTGCTCGGTGTCGTGCGTCGGGTCGAGCGAGAGCCAGCCGGCCTCGCCGACGTGGACGTCGACCCAGGCGTGCGACTCGCCCGCGTCGCCGTTGTCGGGGTCGTAGAGGTAGCCGCTGACGTAGCGGGCCGGGATCCCCCGGGCGCGGCAGGCGCCGATCATCACGTGCGCGAAGTCCTGGCAGACGCCCCGGCCGTGGACGAGCGCCTCGGCGGCGGTGGTGTAGACGTCGGTCGACCCCCGCTCGTAGACGAGCGCGGAGCGGACGACGCCCATGAGCTCGCGGGCGGCCTCCTCGGGGTCGGGGGCCGACGTCTCGAGCGCGCCGAGCTCGTCGATCTCGGCGTCCTCCGGCACGTAGCGCGACGGCGCGAGGAAGTCCCAGCGGTCGAGCGGGGAGGGGGGCATGGCGTCGGTGAAGCCCTCGCTCGTCCAGACCTCGCTCCGGGCGGTGACGACGAGCCGCTCGTGCACCTCGAGCACGTCGAAGTGGTGCACCGTGCTGCCGAAGCGGTCGACGTACTCGTCGATCGTCGTCCCGCGCGGCTCGGTCTCGAGCGTGAACGACGAGCACCGCTGGCCGTCGCGGTGCGCGGGCTTGACGCGGAGCTCGGTGTACGCCTCCGCGATCGGGGCGTCGTAGGCGAACCGCGTCACGTGCTCGACCGTCAGCCACATTGCTGCTGCTGCGCCTCCTGGGTGGCGATCGCGGCGACGGGCAGGGCCCGGCTCGAGAAGAACGCCTTCGTGAGCGCGTCGCCGGCGCGGTTGATGCCGACGAGCAGCTCGCCGAGCTGCGCCGCGACGGTCGCGCCGGACGTGTCCTCGACCTCCCCGTACTCGAGCTCCGCCGCGAGGCGCGCGAGCACCCGGCGCGGCGCCGCCTGGTCGCCGGCGATCCGCTCCACCGCGGACGCGCACGTCCGCAAGCAGTAGAGGACGGCCCGGGGGAAGTCCGCCGAGCGGACGAGCTCCTCCGCGATCGGGAACGGCTCGAACGTCGTCCCGTGCCGGTGGACGTACGCCTCGAAGGCGCTGCACGACTTGAGCAGCGAGATCAGCTCGAGGGCGCGCTCGGGATCGTCCTCGGCGAGGAGCGCCGCGATCGGATACCGGGCGCGGACGACGCGGACGGTCGTCGCCGCGCGCTCGAGGTGGAGGCCGAGCTGGATGAACTCGTAGGGATCGCCGTGCGTCATGGTCGCGTCGGCGCAGCCCTGGAAGCGGTGCGTCCCGTTCCGGAGGGCCTCGAAGAACGCGTGCGGGCCGCGCGAGGCGGCGCGGCGGTTCGTCCGGCCGACCAGCAGGAAGAGCGAGTTGATCGCCTCCCACATCTCACCGGAGATCTGCTCGCGGACGGAGCGCGCGTTCTCGCGGGCGACCCGGATGCACTCCGCGACCGCGTTCGGGTTCCCGTCGTGCCAGAGGAGCCAGTCGGCGACCTCGGCCGCGGTGTAGCCGGTGTAGTGCTCGGTGTAGGCGGCCTCGTCGCCGAGCGTCGCGATCAGCCGCCGCCAGACCTCGCCGTGGTCGGAGACGTGCGTGTCGAGGAGCGCGTGGTAGTCGACGTCGAGCAGACGTGCCGTGTCCTCGGCGCGCTCGACGTAGCGCGCCGTCCAGTAGAGCGATTCCGCGACGCGGCTCAGCATCAGCTCAGCACCCAGGTGTCCTTGCTGCCGCCGCCCTGCGACGAGTTGACGACGAGCGACCCCTCGCGCAGCGCGGTGCGGGTCAGGCCGCCGGGGACGATCCGCACACCGTCCGCGCCGCTCAGCGCAAACGGCCGCAGGTCGACGTGGCACCCGTGAAGGCCGCCCCGGACGAAGGTGGGATGGCGCGAGAGCGCGATCGTCGGCTGGGCGACGTACTCGCGCGGCGACTCGGCGACCCGCAGTCGGAACGCCTCGCGCTCCTCGGGCGTCGCGGCGGGGCCGATCAGCATCCCGTAACCGCCCGACTGGTCGACGGCCTTGACCACCAGCTCGTCGATCCGGTCGAGGATCAGCTCGAGGTCGCCGGGATCCGCGCCGACGTAGGTCGGCACGTTCGGGAGGATCGGCTCCTCGCCGAGGTAGAAGCGGATCATCTCGGGGACGTACGGGTAGATCGC
>DASTKY010000389.1:0-2131 GCA_035715495.1 Gaiella sp.
TACCGGTCGGCGCGGCGCCGCCAGACGGCGCCGATCGCCTCGACGAGCTCGTCGTCGCTCGCGCCCGAGCGCAGCAGCGCGCGGAGGTCGGTGCCCCGCGCGGCGAAGAGGCAGGTGTAGAGCTTCCCCTCGGCGGAGATCCGGGAGCGCGTGCAGTCGCCGCAGAACGGCTGCGTCACGGAGGAGATCACCCCGACCTCGCCCGCGCCGTCGCGGTAGCGCCAGCGCTGCGCGACCTCGCCGCGGTACGCGGCCTCGACGGGCTCGAGCGGGAAGACGGCGTCGATCCGCTCGACGATCTCGGCGGCGGGCACGACGTCGTCGAGGCGCCAGCCGTTCGTCGTCCCGACGTCCATGAACTCGATGAAGCGGAGCGTGTGGGGCGACCCGCGGAAGTGGCGGGCCATCTGGACGATCCCGTCGTCGTTGACGCCCCGCTTGACGACCGCGTTGACCTTGACCGGGAGCCCGGCCTCGGAGGCCGCGGCGATCCCCTCGAGCACCCGCGCCACCGGGAAGTCGACGTCGTTCATCGCGCGAAAGGTCGCGTCGTCGAGCGAGTCGAGGCTGACGTTGACGCGGTGCAGGCCCGCGTCCTTCAGCGGGCGCGCCTTCCGGGCGAGGAGCGAGGCGTTCGTCGTCAGCGTCAGGTCGAGGCCGTCGATCGTCGCGAGCCGCGCGACGAGGCCCTCGACCTCCTTCCGGAGGAGCGGCTCGCCGCCGGTGAGGCGGATCTTCTCGACCCCCAGGCGGACGAACGCGCGTGCGACGCGCTCGAGCTCCTCGAAGGAGAGAAGCTCCTTGCGGTCCATGAAGCGGTAGTCCTGGCCGAACACCGACTTCGGCATGCAGTACGAGCAGCGGAAGTTGCAGCGGTCGGTGACCGAGATGCGGAGGTCGCGAACCGGGCGTCCGAGGGTGTCGACCGGATGCATGCCTCAGAGGGTACGGGACGCGATCATGCGTGGGATGGCCGCGCTCGACGCCTTCCTGCCCGAGTTCGACGCCCACGAGGTGCACGCCGTCGAGGTCGAGGGCGAGCCCGCGGCTGCAGTGGCGGCGCTCCTCGCGGGCGCGGCCGCGCCCGGCGTGGCGCCGCGACTCCTCCTTCGCCTGCGCGGGGTCCGCGCGCCTGCCACCGTCGCGGAGCTGCTCGCGTCCCTGCGGTTCGAGGTCCTCCACGACGAGCCGGCGGAGGTCGTGCTCGGCGCCTCGGGCCGGCCGTGGACGCCTCGTGGCGGCATCCGGGCGTTCGCCGCCGCCGGAGCGGGGGACGTGCGCGTCGCGGTCGACGTCCGCGCCGTCCCCGCGGAGGGCGGTCGCAGCGTGCTCACGACCGAGACGAGGATCGCGGCGGTCGACGAGCAGGCGCGGCGCGCGTTCCGCAGGTACTGGCGCGTGGTCGGGCCGTGCTCGGCGCTGATCCGACGACGCTGGCTCCGCGACGCGCGGCGCAGGCTCGCTGCGCCCGGTTGACGGCAACCAGCGCTGCGGCGTCGACACCGACAGCGGTGGCGGCGGGGGACGCGACCGTCGAGTAGTCGCCCCTCGAGGATCCCACGGGGGCGCCGCGAGGCGCGCCCGTCGCGACGAACGGAGTGCGGCCCGGCCTCGCGTCCAGGGCGCTAGCCTCGCCCGGTGCCGCGCACCGCCGGTCCGCTCGCTGCGCTGGTCGCGGTCACCGCGATCTGGGGCTACACGTTCGTCCCCGTCCAGGAGGCGATCGCCGTCTACCCCCTGTTCGCGTTCCTGGCCGTCCGCTTCGCGATCTCGACGGCGTCGCTCGCGCCGTTCGCCGTCGGGCCGCTGCGCGCGCTGCCGCGCGCGGGCTGGGCCGCAGGGCTCGGGGCGGGCGTGCTCCTCGCCGCCGCCTACGGCCTCCAGACCGCGGGGCTCGAGCTGACGACCGTGACGAGCACGGGCTTCATCACCGGGCTCTACGTCGTCTTCACGCCGCTCCTGGCTCTCGCCGCGTTCCACACGCCCGTCCCCGCGGCCGTCTGGGTCGGCGTGGTGCTCTCGCTCGCCGGGCTCCTGCTCCTGAGCGGGGCGCCCGGCGGGTCGTGGGCCGGCAACGCGCTCGTGCTGGGGAACGCGGTCGCGCAGTCGCTCCAGATCGTGGCGATGGAGC
>DASTKY010000390.1:0-13086 GCA_035715495.1 Gaiella sp.
TCCCGCCGGGGCCTCGATCCCCTTGAGCAGGAGCGCCGCGTCGGCGGCGTACGAGAACGAGCGCGTCATGCCCGCGAGGTCGCGGAGCGGCGACCGCTTGCGGCGGCGCTCGGGGAGCGAGCGAGCGGGCTCGCCCTCGAAGTCGATGACGACCCAGTCGCCGTCCGTCGACCAGAGCACCTGGCCGAGGTGGTAGTCCCCGTGCGTGCGGATCGCGAGCCCGACCGGCCCCACGCCGACGAGCTCCTGGACGAGGTCGCGGATCTCCTCGGAGCGATGGGCGACCGCCCCGAGCGCGTCGTCGTCCGGCAGGGTCGCGAACGTCGTCGAGATCTCCTCGTCGATCGCGGCCGCGACGAGCCCGAGGGCCTCGCCGCTCGGCTCCTCGGGCGCGAAGTGCGGGTCCGAGTCGTGCGCGGCCAGCGCGCCGTGCATGCGCGCGGTCACCTCGCCGAGCCGCCACGCCCGCTCCGGCAGCCACGACGCGTCCTCGGTGAGCGAGTCGAGCGTCAGCGCCCACCCGTCGCCGAGGGCGGCGACGAGTTCCGTGACGGAGGCGAGCGCCGTCTCGAGCGGCGGGCCGGGCGTGTCGAGCACGCCCTCCAGGCGCGGCGCGTTCGCGAAGCGCTCGGCCGCGAGGGCGCGGAGCAGCTCGAGCTCGGGATTCGGCCCCGCCTCGAGCCGCCGGTAGAGCTTCAGCACGTGCAGCTCGTCGAGGACGACCGAGCTGTTCGACTGCTCCACGGCGACGGGCCGGACGCGCGCCCCTTCCGCGGGGACGCCGGCCAGCGTCGCGATCCGCGTCGCGACCTCGGGCCGGTCGAACGCGTCGACGACCTCGTCGCCGTCGTCCAGGGCGACGAGGTAGTGCTCGTGCGTCCCGGCCTGGAAGCGCACCTCGACGATCGCGAGCGCGACCGCCTCGTCCTCCAGCGGGACGTCCACGACCTCGGCGGCCTCGGCGGCCTGGCCCTTCGCCCCGAACCACCGTGCGTCCGAGACCAGCGCGAGGAGCTCGTCGCTGCCGAGGGACCGCGGGTCACGCATCGTCGTCGTCCTCGGGCAGGAGGAACCAGAAGAAGCCGCGCGGCCCGAACGTGAGCAGGTAGGGCAGGTCGCCGATCCGCGGGAACTGCGCGTGGCCGATCATCTCGACCGGCGTCCGGCCCCGGAACCGCGAGAGGTCGAGCTCAACCGCCTGCGCCGACCGGGCGAGGTTGTGGACGCAGAGCACCGTGTCGTGCTCCGACTGCCGGAGGTGCGCGAAGATCCGCGGGTTCGACGTCTCGAGCGCCTCGTAGCGGCCGAGACCGAAGACGGGATGCTCCTTGCGAAGGGCGACGAACCGCTGGAGCCACCGGAGGAGCGAGGTCGGCGAGCGGAGCTGCGCCTCGACGTTGACCGCCTGGAAGCCGAAGACGGGGTCCATCAGCGGCGGCAGGTAGAGCTGCGCGAAGTCGGCCCGCGAGAACCCGCCGTTCCGGTCGCCGGTCCACTGCATCGGCGTCCGCACCCCGTCCCGGTCGCCGAGGTAGACGTTGTCGCCCATCCCGATCTCGTCGCCGTAGTAGAGAACGGGCGAGCCGGGGAGCGAGAAGAGGATCGCGTGCATCAGCTCGATCTCGTCGCGCCCGCCGTCCAGGAGCGGGGCGAGGCGGCGGCGGATCCCGAGGTTGAGCTTCATCCGCGGGTCGCGCGCGTACTCCGAGTACATGTAGTCGCGCTCCTCGTCGGTGACCATCTCGAGCGTCAGCTCGTCGTGGTTGCGCAGGAAGAGGCCCCACTGGCAGTTGTCCGGGATCGGGGGCGTGCGGTCGAGGATCTCGACCATCGGGCGCGCCTCCTCCCGCCGCAGCGCCATGAACATCCGCGGCATGACGGGGAAGTGGAAGGCCATGTGGCACTCGTCGCCGTCGCCGAAGTAGTCGACGACGTCCTCCGGCCACTGGTTCGCCTCCGCGAGCAGCACACGATCCGAGTACCCCGCATCCACCTCGGCGCGAACGCGCCTGAGGAACGCGTGCGTCGCGGGGAGGTTCTCGCAGTTCGTCCCCTCCTCCTCGAAGAGGTAGGGGACGGCGTCGAGCCGGAACCCGTCGAGGCCGAGGTCGAGCCAGAACCGCAGCGCGTCGAGCATCGCGTCGCCGACGGCCGGGTTCTCGTAGTTGAGGTCGGGCTGGTGGTGGTAGAAGCGGTGCCAGTAGTAGGCCTCGCGCTGCGGGTCCCACGTCCAGTTCGACTGCTCGCTGTCGACGAAGATGATCCGCGCGTCCTCGTAGCGGTGCACGGTGTCCGACCAGACGTACCAGTCCGCCTTCGACGCCTCCGCGCCGAGGCGGGACTCCTGGAACCAGGGGTGCTCGCTCGACGTGTGGTTCATCACGAAGTCGGTGATCACCCGCATCCCGCGCTCGTGCGCCGCCTCGACGAACGCCGCGAACTCGTCGACCGTGCCGAACTCGGGGCTCACCGTCAGGAAGTCGGAGATGTCGTAGCCGCCGTCGCGGAGCGGCGAGGGATAGAACGGCAGGAGCCAGATGCAGTCGATCCCGAGCCACTGCAGGTAGTCGAGCTTCGACCGGAGGCCGCGGAAGTCGCCCATCCCGTCGTCCGAGGAGTCGAAGAACGCCCGGGTGTGCAGCTCGTAGAAGACCGCCGTCTTGAACCAGTTCGGCTGGGACTCGAACCAGTGCTCGCTCATGCCTTCTCCGCCAAGCAGGATTCGGCAGGAGCCGAATCCTGCGGCTCGATCCCCCGCCTGCGGCGGGGGCAGACCCCTGAAGGCGTCGGCTTCGCCGCCGCAACCCCTCTGTGCCGTGTGGCGTGTAGGTGGCTCACGCATGCACCTCGAGGACGTGGGCCTGGCCCGGGCCGAGCCGGACGTAGTTGCGCGCGCCCCACTCGTAGCTCTCGCCCGTGAGGGCGTCGACGACGCCGAGGGTGTCCGGCAGGCCGAGCGACGGGGGGATCACGCAGACGCCGTCGTGCACCGAGAACGGGTCGAGGTTGACGACGCAGAGGACGACGTCGCCGTCGAGGCTCCGGGCGTAGCCGAGCAGATGCTCGCTCTCGGTCTCGAGCCACGTGAGGCGCTCGACTCCCGCGCCGGTGAGGGCGGGATGCGCACGGCGGAGCTCGTTCAGCCGGCGGACGAGCGGCAGGAGCGGCCCGTCGAGCGCGCGCTCGCGCACCTGGTACTTCTCGGAGTCGAGGTACTCCTCGCTCCCCGCCCGGACCGGGACGTTCTCGAAGCTCTCGTAGCCGGAGTAGAGGCCGTAGCTCGGCGAGAGCGTCGCCGCGAGGACGAGGCGGCACTCGAACGCGGGCCGCCCGCCCGTCTGCAGGAGCGCGTGGAGGATGTCCGGGGTGTTCGGCCAGAGATTCGGGCGGAGGAACGCCGACCAGGAGCGCAGCTGCTCGACGAACTCCACGAGCTCGGCCTTCGAGGTCTTCCACGTGAAGTACGTGTACGACTGCGAGAACCCGGCCTTCGCGAGCAGCGTCATCATCGCGGGCCGCGTGAACGCCTCGGAGAGAAACACCGTCTCGGGGTGGCGGCGGCGCACCTCGGCGATCAGCCACTCCCAGAACGGCACGGGCTTCGTGTGCGGGTTGTCGACGCGGTACACCGTCACCCCGAGCGCGCACCAGTGCAGCACGACGTCGAGGACCGCCTGCCACAGGCCCTCCCGGTCCTCCGTCTCCCAGTCGAGGTTGTGGATGTCCTGGTAGCGCTTGGGCGGGTTCTCGGCGTACTTGAGCGAGCCGTCGGGGCGCCGCTGGAACCACTCGGGGTGGTCGCGCAGCCACGGATGGTCGGGCGAGCACTGGAGGGCGAGGTCGAGCGCGAGCTCCATCCCGTGCCCGTGCAGCGCCGCGACCAGCGCGACGAGCTCCGCCTCCGAGCCGAGCTCCGGGTGGATCGCGTCGTGCCCGCCCTCGGCGGCGCCGATCGCCCACGGGCTGCCCGGGTCGCCCGGCTCCGCCCGCTCGGCGTTGTTCGGCCCCTTCCGGTTCGTCCGCCCGATCGGGTGGATCGGCGGGAGGTAGACGACGTCGAAGCCGAGCGCCGCGAGCTCGGGGACGACCGCCGTGACGCCGGCGAAGCCGCCCCACGACCGCGGAAAGAGCTCGTACCAGGCGCCCGCCCGCGCGCGCTCCCGCTCGACCTCGAGCTCGAGCGACGGGCTCCGGCCGGCGCCGTGCCGGTCGGATGCGCCGAGCTCCGCGGCCGCCGCCCGCCAGTCCTCGACCGAGCCCTCGCCGAAGAGGGTCGCGCCCTCCGAGAGCTCGCCCGTGAGGTCCTCCTGGCCCGCCGCGAGCTTCCGGTCGTACTCGTCGAGCCACCCCGCGTAGCGATCGACCCAGGCGACGACCTCGAAGCGGTGACGGCCGGCCTCCTCCACGGTGAAGGCGCCGGCGAACCGGTCGGAGCCGAGCGCGACGAGGGGCTCCTCGCGCCAGCGGCTGCGGCCGCGGCGGTGCCGCACGACGGCGCGCACGATCTCGTGGCCGTCGCGCGCGACGGTCGCCGCGACGGGGACCGCGTCGCCCACACACGCCTTGGCGGGCCAGCGACCGCAGTCGACCTGGGGCGTCACCTCGCTGACGATGATCCGGTCGGCAGGCACGTGGCCTACACGGTAAACAGTCCCGCGATGCGGCTCGACCGCTCACTCGGGGTGCAGCTGCATCCCACGTCGCTCCCGGGCGGGAAGCTCGGCCCGGAGGCGTACGCCTTCGTCGACTGGCTCGCGGCCGCGGGCGCCGCGTGGTGGCAGGTGCTCCCGCTCAACCCGCCGGACGCCGTCGGCTCGCCGTACACCTCCGCCTCGGCGTTCGCCGGCTGGGGCGGGCTGCTCGACGACCCGGACGCAGCGGTCGCTCCGAGCGAGGCCCGTGCCTTCCGCGAGCGGGAGGCGGCGTGGATCGACGACTGGGCGGCCTTCGCCGGCAGCGGCGCGGTCGAGGAGCAGGTGCGGTTCGAGCGCGAGTGGTCGGCGCTCCGCGCCCACGCGCGCGCCCAGGGCGTCGCGATCGTCGGGGACGTGCCGATCTACGTCGCGCCCGACGGCTGCGACCACCTCGCGCACCCCGAGCTCTTCCTCCCCGTCGACGAGGCCGTCGCGGGCGCGCCGCCCGACGACCTCAACCCGAACGGGCAGCTCTGGGGCAACCCGCTCTACGACTGGGCCGCCGTCGCCGCGACCGGCTACGGCTGGTGGATCGAGCGGATGCGCCGCACGCTCGGGCTCGTCGACCGCTTCCGGATCGACCACTTCAGGGGCTTCGCCGCGTACTGGACGGTGCCGGCGGGCGCCGCCGACGCGCGCGCCGGCCGGTGGTCGCCCGGCCCCGGCGTCGCCGTCTTCGACGCCGCCCGGGCGCAGCTCGGCGAGCTGCCCGTGATCGCCGAGGACCTCGGCGTGATCACGCCGGACGTCCACGCGCTCCGCGACGCGCTCGGCTTCCCGGGCATGGCCGTCCTCCTCTGGGCCTTCTCGGGCGCGCCGGACAACCCCCACCGGCTCGAGAACCATCGCGAGAACCAGGTCGTCTACACCTCGATCCACGACACGGACACGCTCGTCGGCGCGACCGGCGAGAAGGACCCGTGGCCCCTGATCGAGCTCACGCTCTCCTCGCGCTGCGCCCTCGCGGTCGTGCCGGCCCAGGACGTGCTCGCGCTCGGCAGCGAGGCCCGGATGAACCGCCCGGGCGTGATCGGCGGCAACTGGGCGTGGCGGCTCGAGCCGGGCCAGCTGACCGCCGAGCACGCCGCGCGCCTTCGCGCGGCCGCCGCGGCGAGCGGTCGCGCGCCTGCGTGATCGCCGCCGCAACCTCACCGCAACACGTCCGGAACCTCGCGCTAACGGGTCGTGAAGGTCTCCTCACATCTGGCGCGTTCTCTCTAGGTGATGACGACGAACACCCTCACCGCACCGAGCCGCACCGAGTCCGAGCGGGACAGCGTCACCTCGTGGCGGGTCGAACGGCTGCTCGCCGCCGGGTACGACGCCGAGGCGTCGCTCGTGCTGGCGCTCGACCGCGACGTCGACCTCCACCGGGCCGTCTCCCTGCTCGAGCGGGGCTGCCCGCCCGACACGGCGCTGCAGATCCTGTTCTAGGACTCGTTCGCCAGCAGGATCCGGCAGGAGCCGGATCCTGCGGCTTGATCCCCGCCTGCGGCGGGGCAGACCCCTGATGGCGCCCGCTGTCGCGGTCGCAACCGCCTCGGTCGCTCACGTTTGTTGTCGCCGCCTTCGCGCTTGCAGCGGCCTCGGTCGCGCACTCGGTCTCGTCGCTTCGGCTGGCTCGCGACCCGGCTTCGGTGCTCAGTCGGCCTCGAACCGGAGCTTCGCGGCGACGACGGGCTTGCCGTCGCGCTCGTAGACGACGTCGACCGAGTCGTTCTTGCCGTACGACCCGGCGATCCCGAGCACCATCGACGTCCAGCGCCCGAGGCCGACCTTCTCCTTCTCGAGCGCGCGCTCGAAGAGCAGCGCACCGTCGCGCACGACGTAGTCCGTCCCCTCCCGCTGCGCGACGCCGTTGAGGTAGACCTCGAACGGCCGGTGGACGTCGGCCGGCAGGACGACGCGCGTGGTGCGGCGCGAGGGCTCAGCCACGTTCATAGAATGCCCGCACCCGTGCGGTGCAACCCCAAGACCGTCGTCCCGGCCGTAGCGCTCCTTGCGCTGCTCGCCGCAGCCGCACCCGCCGGAGCGGGCAACGGCGGGTTCGCCCCGGTGCCGCCCGAGTCGCCGAACGCCGAGGGGATCACGGAGAGCTTCTGGCTCGTCTCGAGCATCTGCCTCGGGATCTTCCTGCTCGTCGAGGGCCTCCTCATCGCGTTCGTCATCCGCTACCGGCGGCGCAACCGGCCGCGCGACGCGGACGGCGCGCAGATCCACGGGTCGAGCGCGCTCGAGCTCGCCTGGACGGCGTTCCCCGTGGTGCTCCTCGTCGTGATCGCCACCTTCGTCTTCGTGAAGCTCCCGGGGATCCAGGACGTCCCGGCGGCGAGCGCGGGCCGGGAGAACCTCGAGATCGAGGTGATCGGCACGCAGTTCACCTGGGAGTACCGGTACCCGAACGGCGTCATCGCGGTCGACCGCCTCCGCGTCCCGCAGGGGCGGACGGTCGAGCTGCACGTGACGGCGCCCGACTGGGACGTCATCCACTCGTGGTGGATCCCGGCGCTCGGCGGCAAGATCGACGCGATCCCCGGCCGGGTCAACGAGACGTGGTTCCGGGCCGACCGGACGGGGGTCTTCGACGGGCAATGCGCGGAGCTCTGCGGCATCTACCACGCGAAGATGACCGCGGCGGCCGAGGTGATGCCGGCGTCGGAGTTCGACGCGTGGCTCGAGGAGCGGGGCACCCAGCAGGCGGACGGGTCCTCCCCGCTCGGCGAGGAGACGTGGGAGGGCTCGTGCGCGAAGTGCCACGGCCTCGACGGCGAGGGCGGCTACGGCCCGCGCATCGCCGGCACGACGCTCATCGACGACACCGAGGCGATCGAGCAGCTGCTCCGCAACGGGCGCGGCAACATGCCCCCGGTCGGCCGCGACTGGGACGACGCCCAGATCGACGCGCTGACCTCGTACCTGGAGCAGAACCTTGGCGGTTGACGTCCAGCAGCCGCGGGTCCCGTCCTGGCAGCGCGGCCGCGTCGCGGGCTGGCTCGTCACGGTCGACCACAAGCGGATCGGGATCCTCTACATCGCGACCGCGGGGCTCTTCTTCGCCATCTCCGGCTTCCTCGCCCTCCTGATCCGCTCGCAGCTCGCGACGGCGGACGGCGGCGTCGTGACCGGCAACTCGTACAACGAGGTCGTCACGATGCACGGCACCGGGATGGTGTTCTTCGTCATCGTCCCGATCCTCGCCGGGCTCGGCAACTACCTCGTCCCGCTGATGATCGGCGCGTCCGACATGGCGTTCCCGCGCCTCAACGCGCTCTCGTACTGGCTCTTCGCGTTCGGCGGGATCGTCTTCTGCGCCTCGTTCTTCGCCGCCGGAGGCGCGGCGAACACCGGCTGGACGGCCTACCCGCCGCTCTCGGTGCTCGCCCAGGGCAACGGCCAGGACCTCTGGATCCTCTCGCTGCACATCCTCACGCTCTCCTCGGCGGCCGGCGCGATCAACTTCATCGTGACGATCCACAACATGCGCGCCCGCGGCATGTCGTGGATGCGCCTGCCGCTGTTCGTCTGGTCGATCGAGATCTACGCGGCGATGCTGCTCATCATCCTCCCCGTCCTCTCGGCCGGGCTGACGCTGCTCCTCCTCGAGCGCCAGTTCCCCGACACGTTCCACTTCTTCGTCCCCGAGGGCGGCGGCTCGCCGATCCTCTTCCAGCACGTCTTCTGGTTCTTCGGGCACCCCGAGGTCTACGTGATGATCCTGCCCGCGATGGGGATCATCTCCGAGATCCTCCCCGTCTTCGCGCGCAAGCCGATCTTCGGCTACAAGGCGATCGCCCTCTCGACGGTCGCGATCGGCTTCTTCTCGCTGCTCGTCTGGGCGCACCACATGTTCACGGTCGGGCTGCCGACCTACCTGAACATCTGGTTCATGCTCGCCTCGATGGTGATCGCGGTCCCGACCGGGATCAAGATCTTCAACTGGCTCGCGACGCTCTGGCACGGGAACATCTCGCTCGACACGGCGATGCTCTTCGCGCTCGGCTTCGTCAGCATCTTCACGATCGGCGGCCTCTCCGGGATCTACCTCGCCGCCTTCCCGATCGACTGGCAGGTGCACGACACCTACTTCGTCGTCGCGCACTTCCACTACGTCCTCTTCGGCGGGTCGGTCTTCGCGATCCTCGGCGGGCTCTTCTACTGGTGGCCGAAGATCTTCGGGCGCTTCCTCTCGGAGAAGCTCGGGAAGTGGGCGTTCACGCTCATCTTCATCGGCTTCAACGTGACCTTCTTCCCGCAGCACCTGCTGGGGCTCCTCGGCATGCCGCGTCGCGTCTACACGTACCGCGACGACGGGCTCTGGGAGGCCTACAACCTCGTCTCGACGATCGGCTCGTACGTGATGGGCCTCGGGTTCGTCTTCTTCCTCGTGGCCATCGTCAGGAGCCGTCACGGGCGCCGCGCGGGGAACGACCCGTGGCAGGGCGACACCCTCGAGTGGTACACCACGTCGCCGCCGCCGCCTCACAACTTCGACGACGTGCCGTACGTGACGAGCGCGCGGCCGCTCTACGACCTGCGACGCCGGAAGCGGCGCGAGGGCGCGACCACATGAGGACCGACGGCGCCCCCGGCCCGCTGCTCAGGCTGACCGTCGTCGGCGCCGCCGCCGCCTCCGCCTCGGTCGTCCTCAGCGCCGCGCTCGAGCTCGGTCGCGCCCACTGGGGCGCCGCGCTCGTCGCCCTGCCGCTGCTCGTGGCGGTCCTCGTCGCCGCGCTCGTCGCGTACCCGCGCCTCGTCCGGCCCTCGGCCGCCGCGGTGCTCGCGATGCTGCTCGCGATCGCGACGGGCGGGCTCGTCGCGTGGTCCGGCTCGGACTGGTCGCTGGCCGTCCACGTCGCCGCCGGCGGCTGCGCGCTCGCCGCGTCGCTCGTCGTGCTCGCGGTCTCCTTCCGCGGCGAGCCGCTGCCCTTCGGCCCCTGGCGCGACTACGTGACGCTGACGAAGCCGCGGATCATGTCGCTCCTCCTGCTGACCGGCGCCGCGGGGATGTTCGTCGGCGCGGGCGGCTGGCCGGGCGCGCCGGAGCTCGCGACGATGCTGCTCGGGCTCGCGCTCGCGTGCGGCGGGGCGAGCGCGCTCAACCACGTGCTCGACCGCGACATCGACAAGCTCATGGGCGAGCGCACCGCGTCGCGGCCGGTCGCCTCGGGCCGTGTGCCGGCCCCGCGCGCGCTCGAGTTCGGCCTCGTCCTCTCGGCGCTCTCGTTCGCGCTCCTCGCCTCGACGGTGAACGTCCTCACGGCCGTCCTCGCGCTCGTCGGCAACCTCTTCTACGTGGTCGTCTACACGGGCTACCTCAAGCGGTCGACCGACCAGAACATCGTGATCGGCGGCGCCGCCGGGGCCGTGCCGCCGCTCGTCGGCTACGCCGCCGCGACCGGCGAGCTGGGGCTTCCCGCGCTGTGGCTCTTCCTGATCGTCTTCCTCTGGACGCCGCCGCACTTCTGGGCGCTCGCGCTGATGCTCAAGGAGCACTACCGCGCGGCGAACGTGCCGATGCTCCCGGGCACGCGGGGCGACGCCGAGACGACGCGCCAGATCCAGCTCTACTCCGTCGTGCTCGTCGCGTTCACCCTCGTGGTCGGGCTCTGGCTCGGCGCGCTGTACACGGTCGCCGCCGCGCTCCTCGGCGGCTACCTCGTCTTCCTCGCGCACCGCCTCCGCGTCGACGCGAGCCGGCGGAACGCGGTCGTCCTCTTCCACTACTCCCTCGGCTACCTCGCGCTGCTCTTCGTCGCGGCAGCGCTCGACCCGGTGCTCCTCTGATGCTGACGCCCGAGCTCGAGCGGAAGAACATGCGGCTGGGCCTCTGGCTCCTCGCCGTGTTCGTCCTCGTCTTCGTCGGCGCCTGCTTGATCGCCCTGCTGTACCTGCAGGTCGACTGACGGGCGATGGCCGCGGCGCCCGGGCCGGACCTCGCGCTCGCGCTCCGGCTCGCCGACGCCGCCGACGCGATCTCGCTCGGCCGCTTCCGCGCGCGCGACCTGCTGGTCGAGACGAAGCCCGACCGGACGCCCGTGACGGAGGCCGACCGCGCCGTCGAGACCGAGCTCCGGGCGGTGCTCGCGCGCGAGCGGCCGGACGACGCGATCCTCGGCGAGGAGGAGGGCGAGGTCGGCTCGGGGCCGCGCCGGTGGATCGTCGACCCGATCGACGGCACGCGGAACTACTCGCGCGGCGTCCCGGTCTGGGCGACCCTCATCGCGCTCGAGGTCGAGGGCCGCGTCGTCGTCGGCGTCGTCTCCGCACCTGCGCTGCACCGGCGCTGGTGGGCCGAGCGAGGGGGCGGCGCGCATGCGAGCGGCGACCGCGTCCACGTCTCGGCGGTGCGCCGGATCGAGGACGCCGTGCTCAGCTTCGCGCTCGAGCAGCCCCTCCCGTCGCTCGCCGCGAACGCGTGGCACGCCCGCGGCTACGGCGACTTCTGGAGCCACATGCTCGTGGCCGAGGGCGCCGTCGACGGGGCGATCGACGCCGTCGGCGTCTCGGTCTGGGACCTCGCCGCGATCCAGGTGATCGTCGAGGAGGCGGGCGGCCGCTTCAGCGACTTCGCCGGCGAGCCGCGGTTCGACGCGGGGACCGCGGTCTCGTCGAACGGGCTCCTCCACGAGACGCTGCTCGCGTCGCTCGGCTGACGGCGAGGACCGCCGCCTCGTAGACGGGGTCGCGCGTGAGCCTGTCGAGCTCTGCCGAGAGCTGCTCACTCGCACGCAGCCGGGGCACGGCCGGGCGCGGCACGCGCTCGCCGTCGACCTCGACGGCGACGAGCGACGTCCCGGGCCGGTGCGTGAACGCGATCCTGCGGCGCAGGCGCGACCGGAGCCAGCCCGCCAGGAGCTCGGCATCGGCGGTCGGGCCTTCCACGGTGAGGCGCTGCATGCGACGGATCTCCGGCCAGCGCTCCGCGAGCGCCGCCCGCCAGCGGAGGCCGCGCCGCCAGGCGAGGTCGGAGACGGCGACCGTGTCGAAGAGCTTCGCGAGGCGTGCATAGCGCCGCGCCGGCGCGGGCCACTCCGACGAGTCGACGACGAGCCGGTCGCACGCCGCGACGAGCTCGGCGAGGGCCGTCCCGCCCCATCCCGGCTCGCCCCGCCAGCGGCAGAACGCCGGCAGGTCCGAGATGAGGAGAGGGAGGACGAGCGACCCCGGGTGCCGGGCCGAGGCGCCGTGCAGCCGGAGCTCGACGACCTCCGAGAGGATCTCCCGCCCGTCGGGCGCGTCGAAGTCGCGCACGAGGACGCGCGCGTCGACCCGGGTCGCACCGCGCGGCTCGGGGACGAGGATGATCGTCCTGGCGGGGTGCCGCTCCTCGAGCGCCGCCAGGACGCGGCGACCGCGGTCGAGCCAGACCGGGGGCGCCCAGGCGACGTGCGTCATCGTGCTCGCCCGGAGCTGTGGGCCGCTGCCCTGCTCGCGGCACCTGGCCTCGAAGAGCTTCCGCTGCACGTCGTCGACGACGCTCATCGCGCGTCAGTGCCGCCGCCAGGAGCGGCCGTCGCGGTGGACCAGCTCGTCGGCGACGTGGGGCCCCCACGACCCGGCCGCGTAGTTCGGGAAGGTCGGCCGGTCGCGCTCCCAGGGGCCGACGATCGCGTCCACGAGCTTCCACTGCTCGTCGACCTCGTCCTCGCGCGTGAAGAGCGTCGCGTCGCCGAGCATCGCGTCGAGGATGAGGCGCTCGTACGCCTCGGGGAGACTCTCGCGGAAGGCGCCGCCGTAGACGAAGTCCATGTGCACGGTCCGGATCGACATGCCGGCGCCGGGCACCTTCGCCCCGATCGCGAGCGAGACGCCCTCGTCGGGCTGGACGTGGATCAGCAGCACGTTGGGGCGGAGCCCGTCGCCCGCGATCTCCCCGAAGGGCGGGTGCGGCGCGCGCTGGAACTGGATCGCGATCGTCGTCTCCCGCCGGGCGAGGCGCTTGCCGGCGCGGACGTAGAACGGCGTGTCCGCCCAGCGCCAGTTGTCGACGTAGAGCTTCGCCGCGACGAACGTCTCCGTCATCGAGTCGGGCCGGACGCCGGCCTCCTCGCGGTACGCGGGCACCTCGGCGCCCTCGATCCAGCCGCGGCCGTACTGGCCGCGGACGATCGACTTCGGCCCCGGCGTGTGGAGCGAGCGGAGCGCCTTCACCTTCTCCGTGCGCACCGCGTCGGCGGTGAAGTCGATCGGCGGCTCCATCGCGGTGAGCGCGAGCAACTGGAGCAGGTGGTTCTGGAAGACGTCGCGGATCGCACCGGAGCGCTCGTAGAAGCCGGCGCGGGACTCGATCCCCATCGACTCGGCCACGGTGATCTGCACGTGGTCGATGAACTGCCGGTTCCAGACGGGCTCGAAGATCCCGTTCGCGAAGCGGAGCGCGAGCATGTTCTGG
>DASTKY010000391.1:0-2110 GCA_035715495.1 Gaiella sp.
ACGAGATGGCGCGCCATCGGCAGGCCCATCGTCCCGAGGCCCACCATCGCGACGCGCACGCGGGCTACCCCAGCTCGCTGCCGAACGCGCCGAGCCGCGCGTGCGGCCGCCCGCCCGAGGCGAAAGCGATCCAGATCACGAGCTCGTCGGCGCGCGGCGCGTCCGGCACCCGGACCTCGAAGGTCTGATGGTGCGAGCGGACGGTGTGGTCGTCCTTGTGCTTGATCGCGATGTCGAGCGGCGCGCCGGCGGCGCCGCGCTTCTCCGCGGCGGGGAGGAGCGCGGTCCCGCTGATGGCGTCGCGCACCTTGTTCCCGAACCGCAGGTTGTGGATCACGGCCGAGCCGTGCTCGACGTCGCCGTCCAGCCCGACGAGCGCACCCTTGCCGACCCCCTCGGCAGGCGCCCCGAGGAGCTCCAGCGCCCGCGCGGTCAGGAGCTCGCCGAGCGGCTCGCAGTACCGCTCGATCAGCGGCTCGAGGTCGGCGACGTACCGGCCCGCGAACGGGTTCGCGACGACCGCCCCCGCGGCCACGAGGCGGGTCGGCGGCTCGACCGGCTCGCCGCTCTCGCGGACGACGTCCTCGACGACCGTCACCACCTTCCGCAGACCGTCCGGCGCCACGCGGCGAGCATAACCCCCCGCCGACCGCTGATAATCGCCGCGTGGCGACGCTCGACGAGGTCCTCGACGAGCTGCGGGTGGCGACCGGCGCGAGCCGCGCCACGCTTCGCCGCGACGTGCCCGGCGGGTCGCCGTTTCCCGTCGTCGCAGAGTCGCTCGCTCCGGGGGTCGGCTCCCTCCGCGACGAGCGCTCCGTGCACCTACCGACGCAGCCCGTGGTGCTCGAGGTGCAGCGCGGCCGGCAGGTCGTCCAGGACGACTGCGCGACGGCGTCGGCCGATCCCGCGTTCCACGCCATGCTCGCCGCGTTCGGCGGGCTCGCGGCCCAGATCGTGACGCCGGTGCTCCGCGACGGGCAGGTCGCCGCGATCCTCTCGCTCCACCAGCTCGGGACGACCCGGCGGTGGACGGACGACGAGGTCGCCGCCGCCTCGCGGGCCGCCGAGCGTGTCGGAGCACTCCTGTGAGGATCCCCGCCACCGCCGCGCACAACCGCTGGCACCCCGACCTGGAGCCGGTCGCGCGCGTCGCCCCCGGAGACGTGGTCACGCTCGAGACCCGCGACGGCCTCGACGGCTCGCTGACGAGGGAGAGCACCCACGCCGACTGCGGCCGGCTCGACCTCGGGCTCGGCCATCCGCTGACCGGGCCGCTGCACGTCGAGGGCGCGGAGCCGGGCGACGTGCTCGAGATCGAGCTCGTCGGCTACGAGACCCCGGACTTCGGCGTGAACGGCGTCATCCCCGGCTTCGGCTTCCTCGCCGACCTCTTCACGGACCCGTTCCTCGTCGGCTGGGAGCTCGACGGGACGCACGCGCGCTCGGCCGAGCTCCCCGGGATCGCGGTGCCGGCCTGCGTCCACGCGGGCGTGATCGGCGTCGCGCCCTCGCACGAGCTGATGGAGCGCCAGCGCGGGCGCGAGGAGCGCATCCGCGCGGCCGGCGGCCCCGTCGCCGACGACCTGCCCGAGTCCGCCTTCCCGCCCGCGGCGGCCGCGGGTCTACGGACGATCCCGCCGCGCGAGAACGGCGGCAACCTCGACGTCCGCCGGCTGGTGGCCGGCTCGACGCTGCTCCTCCCCGTGCACGTCCCGGGGGCGCTCCTCTCGCTGGGCGACGTCCACTTCGCCCAGGGCGACGGCGAGGTGTGCGGGACGGGGATCGAGATCACCGCCGCCGTGACCGTCCGGCTCGGCCTCCGCAAGGCGCCTCGCTGGGTGCCCCGGTTCCCGGCCTACCTGACGCCCGCGCAGCCCGCGCGCGCCCGCTTCGCGACGACGGGGATCCCCGAGGACGACGCGATGGACGTCGGGCTCGCCGCGCGAGCGGCGCTGCTCGCGATGATCGACTGGCTCGAGTCCGAGCACGGCCTCTCACGGCCCGCCGCGTACTGCCTCTGCTCCGCGTGCGTCGACCTCCACCTCTCCGAGGTCGTCGACGTCCCCTACCCGCTCGTCTCGGCGCTGATCCCGCTGGACGTCTTCGA
>DASTKY010000392.1:0-3548 GCA_035715495.1 Gaiella sp.
GTTGACGGAGCGGATGCGGCCGTCGGCAACGACGAAGAGCCCGTCCGGAAGGGCCGAGAGCAGTGCCCGCGCGGTGTCCCAGTCGCCGTGGAGCGAGTCCTCGACCGCGCGCCGGGCGGCGCCGCCGAGGACGAGCACGAAGGTCGCGGTCAGCGACAGCGCGAGGGCGGCCGCCGTCGCGAGCCAGAGGACCGGCTCGGTGGGCTCCGCCTGCACGACCCCGAGCACGGCGACGGCCGCGGCGGCGGCCGCGACCAGCAGGAGGAGGAGATCCTCGATGCCCCGGCCGCGCAGGAGGCTCATGCCGTCGTCACCCGCGCGTTCCGCTCGAACTTGTGCCACCCCTGGTCGCCGCGGAGGAAGCGCCAGGTCCCCTTCATCCGCGCCCACGCCATGATCGGCCGGTAGAGGACGAGCTCCAGCGGCATCAGGGCGAGGAGCCGGACGACCCGCGAGGTCCGGTACGACCGCTCGTTGAGGTCGAGCATGAGGAGCGCCCCCGTCGTGAGCGCACTGTTCGCGATCGTCAGGAGCAGCGTCAGCACGGCGAACTCGCGCCAGTCGACGAGCCCGGCGACCGCGCCCGCGACGAGCGTCGCGAGGGCAAGCAGCTCGAAGAGCGGCGCGACGATCTCGGAGAGCAGGTAGTACGGCACGCCGACCATCCCGACCTTGCCGTAGCGCGGGTTGAACCACATCCGGCGGTTGTCCCAGCACGTCTCGAGGATCACCCGCTGCCAGCGCTCGCGCTGCGAGACGAGCTTGCGGTAGGTGTCCGGGCCCTCGGTGACGCCCACGCAGTCCGGGAGGCACGCGATCCGGTACTCGCTCCCCCGCGCGCGGAGCTCGCGGTGGATGCGGAACGTCAGCTCGATGTCCTCGCACGTGAACGTGCGCGACCAGCCGCCGAGCTCTTCCACGAGGTCTCGCCGCCAGACCTGGAAGGCGCCCGCGGCGCACAGCATGAAGTTGTGGCGCGCCCACGGGATGCGGTTGTTGAAGAACGCGCGGAGGTAGTCGAAGGTCTGGAAGGCGAAGAGCGGCCGCGTCTCGGGTCCGACGAAGGTGGCGCCGTCCTCGAGCGCCCGGGCCGGGTCGCGCGCGAGCTCGAAGAAGCTCGTCAGCCCGACGACGTGGTTCGGGTCGCGGACGAACTCGCGCATCGCCCGCGAGAGGGCGTTGCGGGCGAACGCCATGTCGGCGTCGACCGCGCAGACGTACCGGTGACGACTGTGGTTGAGCGCCGCGTTGAGCGCGTCCGCCTTGCCGCCGTTCGGCTTGTCGATGACCAGGAGTCGCGGCTCCGAGGGCATGCGGTAGTAGCCGGTCACCGGCGTGCTCTCGACGACCTCGCGCGAGGCCGCCGCGACCGGCACGAGGCCGAGCTCGTCGATGAGCACCTCGAGCGTCTCGTCGGTCGAGCCGTCGTTGACGACGACCACCTCGAAGGCGGGGTAGTCGATCGCGAGCAGTGACCGGACGGCGTCGGGCATGCCGACGCTCTCGTTGTAGGCGGGGATGAGGATGCTGACGCCGGGGGCGAAGCGGGCGCTCGCCAGCGCGTCGAGGTCGTCCCCGGCCCGCTCGCGCTTGCGGCGCCGGGTCTCGACGAGGCCCACGACCATGAGCCAGGCGTAGCTGACGTAGACGAGCAGGACGTACGCGGCGCAGGCGAGGACGGAGGCGCGGAGGAAGCCCTCGAGCGTCACGCGGGCTCCGCCCCGATCACCGGGACGCCGAGCGCGACGCCCTTCCGGGCGCGTCCCGAGGCGGCCTGCCGCAGCCGGTCGCCGCCTGCCTCGAGGATGCGCTCGAGGTGACCGTTGCGGTCGCCGTGAGCCAGGCGGTCGACGACGCCGACGTCCTGGAGGACGAGCGCCGCGCCGGATCGGATCTCGTCGTTCGGGTCGTCGAGCGCGACGAGCATCGCATCGGCGACGTCCGGCCCTGCCGCGACGAGCGCCTCGCGGGTCGCGTCCCGCACGGCCCACGACTCGTCTCCGAGGAGCGGCACGAGCAGCGCGGCGCACGGGCCGCCGGTGACCGCGGCGGCGGTCGCCGCCGCCTGGGCGCGCACGAGCGGATGAGGGTCGTCGAGGAGCGCGGTCGCGCAGCGGACGGCCTCGGCGGTCGTCGTCCCGCGCAGCGTCTCGAGCGCGGCCGCGCGCACCTGGTGCGACGGGTCGCGCGTCAGGTCGGCGACGTGTCGGCGGGCGAGGTCGGGGTACCGGACGAGCAGTCGGACGACCGAGAAGCGGACGACGACGCTCGGGTGGCGGAGCAGCGGCACGAGCCGCACGCCGGGGCGAGGCGCGAGCTCGTCGAGCGCGGACGCGACGCGGATCGGGGAGTCGCGATCGTCCGCCAGGGCCTCGATGAGCCCGTCGACCGCCCATTCGTAGCGGTGACCGAGGGATGCGAGGGCGGTGACGCTGGCCATGCGGACGTCCTGCTCGCCGCTGCGGAGCCCCCGCAGCAGGAGGGCGCGCGCCTCTTCGTCGTCGGTCGGGGCGCTCTCCGGCGCCGCCCGCCTCGCCGCGGCCACGGGGGAGTACGTGTCTGCCGCCGGCTCGGCGCGGTCGCGCCGGAGCCGTCCGATCGCGATCGCCGCGAGCAGGGCGAGCCAGCCGCCCACGATCAGCGCGGCCACCGGCCAGAGGCTCCCCCAAGCATCCACGCTTGAGTTGTCGGCGGTGGGAAGGCCACCGAACCCACCCGTTCGGGGGGTTGTCCCTCGTCCGGGGGGTTAGCTCAGGCGACCGGCCCGGCGGGGCCGGCGGCGCGGGCCATCCGGGCCGCCAGGATCGCCGCGAGGGCAGCGCGCTCGGCCGTCGCGACCGGCCTGCCCAGCGACGTCACGAGCAGGACCGACTGCACCTTCCCGCGCTGCAGGACGACGGCGTCGACGTACGCGCGAATCCGCTGCGAGCTGCCTGCCGGCGCGATGGTGACGACGACGCGGTACGCGCTCGTCTTCGGCGCGACGGTCGGGAACGAGAGCCGCTTGGACGAGACGACCGTGATCTTCTGCCCCTGGGCGGCGGAGAGCCGCACGATGTCCCCGAGGCAGTTCAGCACCTGCTTGGACGTGCCCCGCTGCCACGAGGCGTTCGCGTCGCGGAGCGTCCGGTAGATGTGCGCGCTCGAGCCGACGGTGACGTAGACGCCCGTCTGCGCGAGCCGGAAGTCGGGCGAGTTCGCGTCGCCCGTCACGGTGAGGTCGCCCTCGTCGAGGGCGTCGCAGCGCGCGCCCTTCGGGAGCGGCTCGTCGTCGGGACGCTTCGTCGCCGTGAACCCGGCCCCGAGGTCGGAGCGCTTGAGCACGATGGACTTCGCCGCGGCCTGGCCGCGCTTCGTGAGTGCCCGCTTCGGCTCCCCGTCGGCCGCCACCGCGTCGGCGACGACCGCCGGCACCGGTTCATCGGGATGCGTCGCCGCGGACCGGCTCATGGTCAACGACCGATCGATCGCCAGGACGCGGTGCCCTCGCGCCTACAGTTCACGACTGACCCGACCCTCGCCGGCGCCCACATCCACGGTGAGCCGAC
>DASTKY010000393.1:0-2736 GCA_035715495.1 Gaiella sp.
GCGCAGCCGATCGCCGATGTCCTGACCGGCTCCGAGTCCGAGACGGCGCAGGACGTGTGCGCGGACGCGCTTCGCTGGCTCGTGCCAGCCGGGATCGCGTACCTCTTCGCCGGCGTCGCCGCCAGCGGCCTCGCGGCCCTCGACGACTACGCGACCGCGGCGCTCGGATACGCGCTCGGCGGCACCGCTGCGCTGATCGAGATCGTCACGCGGGTCGACGACGACGGCATTGCCGCGTTGTATCGGGGGGTCGCGTTGAACGGGGCGATCGCTCTCGTCGTCCCCGTCCTCGGGCTCGCGGTCCGCGCGACGAGGACACGAATGCCGCGGCAAGCCGTCCGGCCCAGGGGGCCTCGGCTACGGTCGAGACTCGCCGTCTTCGCCACTGCAGCCGCGCTGCCGATCGCGCTCCAGCTCCTCTACGTCGTGTGCATCCCGTTCGCGGGCCGGCTCGAGCCGGGCGCGGTCACGAGCTTCGGCTACGCCTACCTCGGCGCGGCGAGTTTCGTCTCGATCACGGCCTTCTCGATCGGGCTCGTCTCGTCCGTTCCGCTCACCCGGAGCGGGCTTGCCGCGGGAGCCGCCGCCCGGCACGTGACGTCCTCGGCCTGGGTCGCGCTCTCGGTCATCGGCGCCTGCGTCGGGACGTTCGCAGTCGCGGGTGGTGACATCGTCGAGTCCTTGCTCGGCGAGGCGTACGGCGGCGACATCGGGGAGGAGGTCAGTCGCCTCATCGTCGTCCTCACTCCGTGGATGGTCGCGTCCGTCGGCGTGAACGTGTCCTTCCCCCTCGCGTTCGTCGCCGAACGGCTGCGCCCGCTGCCCGTGATCGCCGCGGTCGCGCTCGCGCTACAGCTCGCGCTCGCCTGGGTTGGCTTCGAGCTGCTGGAGCTCGACGGGCTCGCCGTCGCGCTCGCGTTGTCGACCATCTTCGTGCTGACGGCGCTCCTCCGGGAGCTCGGCGCGCTTCATACGGGCTTCCGGGGAATCGTTCGCGCGGCCGCAGCGATCGGTGCCGTCGCGGTCGCGGCTTTCCTCCTCCCCTCGCTGCTGTTCGGGGCGGTCGCGGCCGCGCTCGTCGGCCTCGTCCTCTACGTCGTGCTCGTGACGGCCTGGCGGCCCGCCGGGCTCACTCGGTCGTGGGGCTACCTACGGGCGTTGCGCTGAGCGCAGCGCGATAGACGTCCTCGTGACGGCGTGCGGTCTCGTCCCACGTGAACTGCGCTGCGCGCTTCACGCCGAGCTCGGTGAGCTCCTCGCGACGGGTGTCGACCTCGAGGAGCGCCGCGGCGATCGCCTCGACGTCCGTCGGATCGAAGAGCACCGCCGCGTCGCCGCACACCTCCGGGATCGCGCCCGCGTTCGACGCTGCCACCGGGCAGCCGCACGCCATCGCCTCGAGGGGCGGGATGCCGAACCCCTCGTACAGACTGGGGTAGACGAGGCAGGCGGCACGTCGATAGAGAGACGCGAGCTGGCTCGCGGGGACCTCGCCGAGGATCTCGACTCCCTCGGGCACCGGCTCCAGGCGCTCGAGGCCGCCACCCGTGAGGACGAGCCGCAGCTGCGGGCGGGTCTCCCGCAACGACGAGAACGCCTGGAAGAGCCGCGTGTGGTTCTTGTGCGGCCACCCGCGCGCCGGGTAGAGGACCATCGGCTCGCGCTCCTCGTCGGCGGGGTGAAAGGTCGTGTGGTCGATCCCGAGCGGGACGACGTGGATCCGGCTCGGGTCGAGGTCGAGCGCGTCACGAGCGCGCCCGCGCACGAACTCGCTCGTCACGATAACGGCCTCCGCCGAGCGGGCCGCGCGATCGTAGGCGAGCCTCCTGAACGAGCGCCGGGCCGGCCCGAAGAACTCGGGAAGGTCGCGGTGCTGCACGTCGTGCAGCGTCACCACCGTGGGAGCGTCCGAGCGCGGCGAGGGAACCGTCAGCGGGTAGTGCATGACGTCGAACCTCGCGACCTGGTCGCCCACCCCCTTCGTGCGTCTCGCTTGCAGCGCCATTGCGGCGATTCGGAAAGGCCCGCGCTTCGCGACGGGAGGATCCTTGACCTCGATCGCCGGGAGGCCCTCTGCTGCGTCCTTCGCCCGCGCGGGGACCAGCACGGCGTAGTCCAGCGTTCCGACGCTCGCCAGCGAGCGGACGAGCTGCCGGGCGTACGTCTCCGAGCCGCCGAGATCGCCTGCGGAGAACGTCAGCAGGGAGAGGCCGACGCGCATCGTCTCAGCCTACTGACCGATCCGGCCAATCCTATGCCCCGGCTAGAATGCCGCGATGCCCTCTGACGACGCCAAAAACGGCGATTCTGCAGGGCTTTCTCTCGACAGCTCCGTCGACGTCGAGGAGCTCTTCATGGCGCTCCGCGAGGAAGTGCGCCGATCGGGTGCGCATCCGGGCGCCGGAGTCGGCGACGAGGCCGAGCGGCGGGTCGCGCGTGCCGAGGCAGAGCGTCTCTGGCCGGTCTCGGCGGATCGCTCGCTCCGGCTTCGCCCGGGCGTCCGGGGAGGGATCGGCACGCCGGTCAAGGCGGTGCTGCGCAAGCTCATGCGCTGGTACGTCGAGCCGCTCGCCTACGACCAGCGCTCGTTCAATGCGGCGGCACTTCGGCTGATCGACGACCTCCAGGAGCAGGTGGACCGCCTCCAGGCGGAGCTCGAGGCGACGCGCGCGCAGCAATGAGAATCGCCGTCTGCCGGCCCCAAGTGCCGTTCGCTCGCGGCGGCGCCGAGATCTT
>DASTKY010000394.1:0-5416 GCA_035715495.1 Gaiella sp.
CGCGACGAGCGGCGCCGCGCGGCCGGCGAGGTCGCGCTCGGTGCGAAACGCGAACGGCGCGATGCCGCCGATCCGATGACAGCCGGCGCAGGTCTCGCGGACGATCGGCGCGACGTCGCGCGCGAAGTCCGGCGTCGCCCGGCTCGCCGACGTCGCGCTCCCGCCGCCGAGGGCGAGCGAGGCGAGAGCGACCGCGGCGAGCGTCGCCGCGAGCGCGACCACCCCCACCCGCACGGCGCCACTCATGGGGCGAAGGGTACGCACGGCCCCGACGGCGCGTCGGACCGGTACTCAGTGCGAGTCGTAGGTGCCCCAGAGCTCGCGGAGCGCGCCGCAGAGCTCGCCGACCGTGGCGTGGGCGGCGAGCGCCTCGCGCAGCGGCGGGAGCAGGTTCTCGTCGGAATCCGCGACGCGCCGCACCTCGGCGACCGCGGCCTCGACCGTGGCCGCGTCGCGGGCGGCGCGCAGCGCCTGCGTGCGCGCGCGCTGCGCGCGCTCGATCTCGGGGTCCAGCCGGTGGATCTCGACGACCTCGGGCTCGTCGGACGCGAACCGGTTGACGCCGACGATGACGCGGTCGCCGCTCTCGACGTCCCGCTGCCACGTGAAGGCCGACTCCTCGATCTGCTCCTGCACCCAGCCGGCCTCGATCGCGGCGACGGCGCCTCCGAGCTCGTCGATCCGGGCGATCAGCTCCCGCGCGAGGGCCTCGAGCTCCTCGGTGAGCGCCTCGACGTACCACGAGCCGCCGAGCGGGTCGGCCGTCGCCGTCGTCCCCGCCTCGTGCATGAGGATCTGCTGCGTGCGGAGCGCGAGGGTCGCGGAGCGCTCGGTCGGGAGGGCGAGCGCCTCGTCGAAGCCGTTCGTGTGGATCGACTGCGCCCCGCCGTAGATCGCCGAGAGCGCCTGCGCGCCGACGCGGACGAGGTTGTTCTCGGGCTGCTGCGCCGTGAGCGTCGAGCCGCCCGTCTGGGCGTGGAACCGGAGCGCCTGCGCCTTCTCGCTGGTCGCGCCGAACCGGTCGCGCATGATCGTCGCCCAGAGCCGGCGCGCGGCACGGAACTTGGCGACCTCCTGCAGGACGTCGTTGTGCGCGTTGAAGAAGAACGAGAGGCGCGCGCCGAACTCGTCGGGCGAGAGCCCCGCCTCCACCGCCGCCTCGCAGTAGGCGACCCCGTTCGCGAGCGTGAACGCGAGCTCCTGCGCCGCCGTCGAGCCCGCCTCGCGGATGTGGTACCCGGAGATCGAGATCGTGTTCCAGCGCGGGATCCGCTCCGCGCAGTACGCGAAGAGGTCCGTCGTGAGCCGCATCGACGGGCGCGGCGGGAAGATGTAGTTGCCGCGGGCGACGTACTCCTTCAGCACGTCGTTCTGGACGGTCCCGCGCAGCGCGTCGCCGGGGACGCCCTGCGCCGCGCCGGCGAGCTCGTAGAGGAGCAGGAGGAGCGCCGCCGGGGCGTTGATCGTCATCGACGTCGACACCTCGTCGAGCGGGATCCCCGCGAGGAGCCGCTGCATGTCCTCGACGGAGTCGATCGCGACGCCGGTCCGCCCCACCTCGCCCACCGCGAGCGGGTCGTCGGAGTCGTAGCCGAGCTGCGTCGGGAGGTCGAACGCGACGGAGAGGCCGGTCTGCCCGCGGCCGAGCAGGGTGCGGAAGCGCGCGTTCGTCTCCTCCGCCGACCCGAACCCCGCGTACTGGCGCATCGTCCAGGGGCGCCCGCGGTACATGTCGCGATACGGCCCGCGCGTGAACGGGAACTCGCCCGGGCCGTCCCCCGGCCCCGTCGCGTCGGCGGGCCCGTAGACGGGCTTCACCTCGATCCCGGACTCGGTCTCCCGTCTGTCGGGCGTCGTCGCCACGCTTCGATCCTACGCCGGGCGCGCCGTCGGCCGGGCGGCGGGAGACCGCCCGGCGTCGCGCGGGACGGGTCATGGCAAGTCCTTTCGATCGGAGCGGGCTTGCAGGGGGTGTGCCCTCGCCGGCGGCGAGGGATCAAGCCGCGGAATCTCGCTTCTACGGAATCCCGCCCGGCGAACGACTAGAGCGCGCCGCCGGCCCGCTCGACGGCGTCGAGGGCGATCCGCCGGCCGGACTCCACGTGGCGGGTGATCGCCGCGCGCGCGGCGACTCGGTCGCGCGCCTCGAACGCAGAGACGATCGCCTCGTGCTCGGTGACGAGGTAGGCGTGGTGCTCGAGGCTTCCCACCCGGATCACCTGCATCATCAGGTTGACCGAGAGCTCGCGGTAGAACCGCGAGAGCAGCTCGTTCCCCGCCAGGTCGACCTGCGTCTCGTGGAACGCGGCGTTCGCGGCGTCCCACTCCTCGTGCGAGAGCGCGTCCGCGGTGGCGTCGAGGCGGTGACGCAGCTGCGCGATCTGCTCGTCGTCGGCGGTGTCGACCGCCACGTCCGCCGCGTGGAGCTCGAGCGCGAGGCGGACCTCGTAGCCCTCGACGAGCGCCTGGCTCGTGACCGGGGTGACGTAGTAGCCCCGCCGCGCCTTGACGATCAGCAGCCCCTCGGAGACGAGCCGCGTCAGCGCGTGGTGCACGGGGCTCCGGGAGACGCCGAGCTCCGCGGCCAGCTCGTGCAGGCTGAGCTTCGCGCCCGGGCCGTGCTCGCGGCCCAGGATGCGGCGTCGCAGCTCCTCGTAGACCTGCTCGTTGAGGTTCGCGCGGGGCGCCAGGACGCTCACAGGTCAGATGTAACATGACACCGGAGACGGCGGCAACGGGCTCGGCCCCGGATACGCTCCGGCCGTGAAGGTGCGCGTCAAGCTCTTCGCCGCCCTCCGGGAGCAGGCCGGCACGCGCGAGCGGGAGCTCGAGCTGGCGGACGACGCGGGGGTCGGCGACGTCTGGGCCGCACTCGACCTCGGCGCCGAGCCACGGGGCCTCGTCTACGCGGTGAACCGCGCCTACGTCGAGCGGGCGACGCGGCTCCGGGACGGCGACGAGGTGGCGGTCATCCCGCCCGTCTCCGGCGGCGCCTTCCGGCTCTCGGACGAGCCGCTCTCGTTCGAGCGAGCCGTCTCGGAGGTCGCCTCGGACGATGCGGGCGCGATCGCGACATTCGTCGGCACGACACGCGCGCGGTCGCGCGCGAGGTGGCGAGCGCGGACGCCGGCGCGATCGCCACGTTCGTCGGGACGACCCGAGCCCACTCGCGCGGGCGCGAGGTGATCCGACTCGAGTACGAGGCGTACGAGGGCATGGCCGAGGCCGAGATGGAGCGGATCGCGGGCGCGCTGCGCGACCGGCACGACGTGATCGACGTCGCGATCCACCACCGCGTCGGCCCCGTCGAGATCGGCGAGACCAGCGTCGTGATCGCCGTCTCGGCCGCCCACCGCGCGGCCGCGTTCGACGCCTGCCGCGAGGCGATCGACACGCTGAAGCAGACCGTGCCGCTCTGGAAGAAGGAGCTGTACGTCGGCGGCGAGGAGTGGATCGGGCAGGGTTCGTAGCTCGCCGAGCAGGGCTCGGCAGGAGCCGAGTCCTGCGGCTCGATCCCTCGCCTGCGGCGAGCGAACACCCCTGAAGGCGCCCGCTTCGCGGTCGCAACCCCTCGGTCCAGCTACTCGGGATCTTGGCGTCGTGCCTTCTCCTGCTTGACAGTGGTAGATGTGAGAGAGTACTCTCGAAACATGTCTCTCACAAATCCCTACGGCGACCTCGAGGTCACCGATCCCCGCGCGATACGCGCGCTCGCCCACCCCGTGCGGCTCGCGATCCTCGGCAAGCTGAACCGCGAGGGGCCGTCGACCGCGACGCGCCTCGCCCCCGACGTCGGCGCCACGCCGTCGGTCACGAGCTGGCACCTGCGCCACCTCGCCTCCTTCGGGCTCGTGCGCGACGCGGCGGTCGGCGGGGACGGCCGCGAGCGCTGGTGGGAGTCGGCCGCGCGCGGCTTCCGGTTCGCCCCGCCGGAGGATCCCGCGGACGCCGAGGGCGCCGCGGCCTACCGCGCCCTCTCCGAGCAGATGCTGCAGCAGGCGGACGCGCTCCCGCGCCGCTGGTTCGCCGAGATCGAGCCGGAGCTGCCCGCCCGCTGGCGCCGGCTCGGCGGCCTCGCCAACACGCGCGTCGTCGTCACCGCGGCCGAGCTCGAGGCGATCGAGGAGGGCATCGAGGCCGTCCTCGCGCCGTACGTCCGGCGCGCGGACGAGGACGCCCCGCGCCGCAGCCGCAGCGTGCGGATCCTGCGGTACGTGCTCCCCGATCGGGCCGGGTCGCGGTGACTGCGGCGACCGACGCGACGCAGGCCCGGTCGCTGTGGCGCGACCGGCGCTTCCGGACCTTCTGGATCGGCGAGACGCTCTCCCAGTTCGGCGACCGGATCTCGGAGCTCGCCCTCCCGCTGATCGCGGTCGTCCTGCTGGACGCGAGCCCGACGCAGGTGGGGCTCCTGACCGCTGCGGTCTGGGGGCCGAACCTCGTCTCGCTCTTCGTCGGGAGCTGGGTCGACCAGCAGCCGCGGAAGCGCGTCCTCCTGATCGCCGCCGACCTCGCCCGCGCCGGGGTGCTGGCGACGGTGCCGCTCGCCTACGCCCTCGACGCCCTGACGCTCGTCCACCTCTACGTCGTCGCCCTCCTGGCCGGCCTCGGCCAGGTGCTCTTCTCGACGGCGTACCCGCCGTTCTTCGTCGCGCTCGTCCCGCGCGACCGGTTCCTCGACGCCAACTCGAAGCTCAGCGCCTCGCGCTCGGCGTCGTTCATCGCGGGGCCCGCGGTCGGCGGCGCGCTCGTCCAGGCGCTCACGGCCCCCGTCGCGATCCTCGTCGACGCGCTGACGTTCCTCGCGTCCGCGTTCCAGATCGGGCGCGTCCGGATCGAGGAGCCGCCCGTCGAGAACCCGCACGGCCACTCGCTCCTCCGCCGTGCGCGCGAGGGCCTCGCCTACGTGCTCCGTCATCCGTTCCTCCGCTACAGCCTGGGCTGCGCGACGACGATCAACTTCTTCACGTTCATGGCGAGCGCGCTGCTCGTGCTCTACGCGAGCCGGACGCTCGGGCTGTCGGCGGGGCTGATCGGGCTCGCGCTCGGGGTCGGCGCGCTCGGCGGGCTCGTCGGCGCGATCGTCGCCCCCGCGCTCGCCGGGCGGTTCGGGGTCGGACCCGTGATCGTCGTCGGGGCGGTCCTCTTCCCCGCGCCGATCGCGATCCTGGCCTTCGCCGGCGGTCCCGAGTGGTCGGCGGCCCTCGTCCTCGGCGCGGTCGAGTTCGTCTCCGCGCTCGGGGTGATGCTCTTCGACGTCAACCTGAACGCGCTGCAGGCGAGCGTCACGCCGGACGCCGTCCGGAGCCGGGTCAGCGGCGCCTTCAGCACGATCAACTACGGGATCCGCCCTCTCGGCGCGGTGATCGGCGGCGTGCTCGGGACGCAGATCGGCCTCCGTCCGACGCTCGTCGTC
>DASTKY010000395.1:0-2401 GCA_035715495.1 Gaiella sp.
CACCGAGCACCACGAGACCGTGATCGTCGGCGGCGGCCAGGCGGGGCTCGCGACCGCCTACCACCTGCAGCGACGCGGCCGGGACTGCGTCGTCCTCGACGCGGGCGAGCGCGTCGGCGACGCGTGGCGGCGGCGGTGGCCGTCCCTGCGCCTGTACTCGCCCAGGCACCTGGACGGGCTTCCCGGGCTGCCGTTCCCCGGGCCGCCCCGGGACTGCCCGACCGCGGGCGAGATGGCCGACCACCTCGAGGCGTACGCGGACCGGTATGCCCTCCCGATCCGGCTGGGCGTCCGCGTCGACGGCGTCGAGCGCGACGGCGACGGCTACCTCGTCCTCGCCGGCGACGACGTGATGAGCGCCGACAACGTCGTCGTCGCGACCGGTGTCATCCAGGAGGGCTGCCCGAACGTCCCGGACTTCGCGGCGGAGCTGGACCCGCGCATCACGCAGATCCACTCCGCCGACTACCACGACCCGAGCCAGCTCACGGCCGGCCGCGTGCTCGTCGTCGGGGCGGCGCACTCGGGCAGCGACATCGCCTACGAACTCGCCCGCGCCGGGTTCCCGACGACCCTCTCGGGGCGGGACACCGGCGAGCTGCCGGTCCGGCTCGACGGCGGGCTCGTCCGCGCGCTGGCCCCGCTCGTCCGGTTCGTGCTGACCCGGGTGATCTCGGGCTCGACGCCGATCGGCCGCAAGGCCCGTGGCGAGATCCGGCACCACGGCGGGCCGTTCATCCGGATCCGGGCCGGCGATCTCGCCGAGGCGGGCGTCGAGCGCGTCGTCGAGCGGACCGTGGGCGCCGAGGGCGGCAGGCCCGTGCTCGCGGACGGGCGCGCCCTCGACGTCGAGAACGTCGTCTGGTGCACCGGCTTCGGGCGCGACGACTCGTGGCTCCGCTTCCCGCTGCCCCTCGACGACGACGGCTACCCGGCGCAGGAGCGGGGCGTGGCGTCCACGACGCCCGGCCTCTACTTCGTCGGGATGCTCTTCCTCCACTCGTTCTCGTCGATGCTCGTCCTCGGCGCGGGACGGGACGGGGAGCGCGTCGCGAAGCACATCGCGGCCCGCGCCGCCGAGGCCGACCGCAGGCGGGGGCGCGAGGCGGGGCGGGCGGCGGCTGAGGTGACCGCGTGACCGACGCGGACCGAGAGGGACGGACGATCGTCTGGAACGGTGTGGTGGGGTCGGTCGAGGAGGCGGCCGGCCCGGGCCGCTCAGGCGGCTCTGGCCGCCTCGACCGGCTCGCCGCCGCTCGCGGAGACCGGCAGCGGCCGGACCTCGGCGAGCCGCGGTCGCGGGAGCCGGACGCGGAGCTGGAGCATCGCGATCGCGGCGACGACGAGCGCGGCGCCCGCGAGCTGCGGGACGGTGAGCCGCTCTCCGAGCGCGAGCGCGGCGAAGAGGAGCCCGGCAGGCACCTCGACCGTCACGAGCAGTGACGCCGTGCCGGGGCCGACCAGCCGGATGGCGGCCAGGAAGGCGCTGAGCGCGAAGACGCTGCCGACGAGCGCGCCGCAGGCGACGGCGACGAGGCCGAGGCCCCCGCCGACGCGGACGACGTCGCCGGTGGCCGAGCCGAAGGCGAGGAAGGCGACGGACGCGCCGCCGGTCAGCAGCGCCGCGAACGCCATCGGGTCGGTGTCGCGCAGCAGCCGGTCGGAGACGAGGATGTAGCTCGCGTATGCGCCCGCTGCCGCGAGCGCGAAGGCGATCCCGACCGCGTCGGGCGTCCCGCCGCCGCTCACGAGGACGACGCCGAGGAGCACGCCGACGACCGCCGCCGCGCGACGGGCGTCGAGCCGCTCGCGGCCGAGCACGGCCGCGGCGCCGACGACGACCACGAGGTGCGCGTAGTGGAGCAGCGTCGCGAACGGCGCCGACGTCCGCTCGAGCGCGGCGTAGAAGAACGCGGCGTCGGCCGCATAGAGCACGACGCCCAGCCCGAACGCGGCAACGGCCGTCCGGAGCGGCATGGCCAGGAGGCTCCGTCGCGCGAGCGCCGCCAGCACCGCCGCGGCGAGGGCGTAGCGCCAGCCCAGGAGCCCCGCGATGGAGGCGCCGCCGTCCAGCGCCCGCTGCCCGAGGACGGGCTGGATCGCGAACGCCACGCCCGATGTGAGCGCGAGGACGATGCCGAGCCGGTTCGGCGAGAGCGAGGCCACGGGGGCCACGGTACGGCCGCAGTTCGACAAGGCGTACTCGCCATTATCTCCAGTAACGATAGGATTCACCTATGAATCTCCGCCAGCTCCAGTACTTCGTGGCGACGGCGGAGCACGGCTCGTTCACGGCGGCGGCCCGCTCGCTCTACGTCGCCCAGCCGTCGCTCTCGGAGCAGGTGCGGCAGCTCGAGGCGGAGCTCGGGGTCGAGCTCTTCGCCCGCGTCGGCCGCGGGAT
>DASTKY010000396.1:0-4790 GCA_035715495.1 Gaiella sp.
TGCTCGCCGTGCTCGCGACGGCCGCGCTCCTCGCCGTCGGCACGCGGCTCAGGCCGTCGTCGCTCGGGGTCGCACTGCCCGTGGGGATCGCCGTCGCGGTGCTCGCCTGGAACGTGACCGCCGAGGTCTATGCCGCGATCGGCGAGCACGACTTCAGCGCGCGCGTCGAGGCGAACATCCCCAAGCCGAACGACTGGGTCGACCGCGCGGCCGGCGGCGGCTCCGTCGTCCTCCTCGGCCAGCGGCTGAGCGACAACCCGCTCGGCGTCCCGACGACGGAGTTCTGGAACCGCTCGATCCAGAAGGTCTGGAGCGTCGACGGCACGGGGCCCGGCCCCGGCGACACGCTGACGCCCGACCTGCAGGACGTCGACGGCACGCTCTGGCCAGACCCGGAGACCGACTACGTCCTCGCGACGAACGGCGTCGAGGTCGTCGGGCCCGAGGTCGCCCGCAACGACGCGGCGAACGCGAGCCTCGTCCGGCTCGACGGCCCGATCCGCCTGCGGGCGAACCGCACCGGCATCGCCGCGGACGGCTGGACGCAGGGCGCGAGCGGCGACCCGAGCGTCCCCGCCCGCGCCGCGTACAACCGCTTCGACGTCTCCGACGGCGGCCTCGGCACCGCGGTCGTGCGGCTCTCGCGCACGACGTTCTGCCCGGCGGGAGTCCGGCTGCCCGGGATCACGACCGTGCGGATCGGCGAGCTCGGCCGCGGCCCGGACAAGCAGCCGGCGATCGCCCGCGTGACGGACTCCGAGACCGACTACGTCCCGAAGTGCGCGGAGCGCACGATCACGCTCCCGACGCCCGACGGGCCGTGGCGCGTCGAGGTCGAGACCCAGACGTTCGTGCCCGCCGAGGTCGACCCGTCGAGCAGCGAGCGGCGCGCGCTCGGCGCACGCGTCTCGTTCGACGTGATCCCGCGCTAGCCGGGGACCGCGGCGACGAGGTACGTGAAGCGCACGCGGAGCGCGAGTCGCGCCAGCGGGCCGCTGCGCTCGAGCGCCCGGAGGCCGGCGACCGCCGGTTGCGGCAGCCGCTGCGTCTGGGGGACGAAGAACGGCCGCAGCGCGATGCGCGCGAAGCCTGCCTCGCGGAGCTCGGCGACGACCTGCTCGACCGGGTACTGGCGCGGGTTGAGGTCGAAGACGAGCTTGCGCTCGGTGAACCCCGCGACGCGCCCGAAGAACGCCGGCCGGTCGACGGCGTAGTAGATCGCGCGGAAGACGGTCGTCGCCGCGACCGGCCGGTCGGGCGCGAACGTGTTGAGGTCGCCCAGGACGACCTCGGCCCGCCCGCCGAGGCGCCGCCGCGCCGCGTCGACCATCGCCGGCTCGGAGTCGACGCCGAGGTAGCGGAGGCCGCGCCCGACCAGGTGCTCGCCGAGGCCGCCGTCGCCGCAGGCGAGGTCGAGGACCTCGTCGCCCGCCGCGAGCGGGGCCCCGAGCGCGGCGACGAGCTCCGCCCGGTGGGCCAGGTACGCGGCGCCGTCCGCGTACTCGGCGTCCGACCACCCCGCCGCCTTGCGCGCGTACTGGCCGGCCTTCGCGTCCGGCCCGCTCACACGCGGCGGAGGGTCTCGGGGTGCACGCGGACGAACCGCCCCATGCTCCGCGCGTGCCACAGCGTGTGCCGCGAGAGGAACCGGCGGTCGCTGACCTGCGCCCAGTCGTGCCGCACCCGCGCGGCCGGCACGTACCACCGCTCCCAGCCCGCGCGCATCGCGCGGTAGCCGAGGTCGATGTCCTCGACGTAGTGCCGGTAGCCCTCGTCCCAGCCGCCGATCTCCTCGAGCATCACCCGGCGCATGAGGAGGAACGCGCCGAGCAGCCAGTCGGCCTCGACGGGCTCGTCGACGTCCTCGTCGAACAGGAAGTGGCCGCGCTGGCGCTCGAGTGGAGGAAACACGAGCCGGAGCGGCGTCCGGCGGACGAGCGTGCCGCCCACGGTCGGGAACCGCCGGCGGGTCGGCTGCCAGGTGCCGTCGGGCCACTCGATGCGCGGCCCCGCGATCCCGCAGCGGGGGCGCGACGCGGCGAAGGCGACGAGGACGCCGACCGCCCCCTGCTCGGGCACGGCGTCGGGGTTCGCGTAGAGCACCCAGTCCCCGGAGGTCGCGCGCGTGCCGAGGTTGACGTTCTCGGTGAGCCGGAGCGGGCGCTCGTTGACGAGGAGCCGCGCGTTCTCCGGCAGCCCCGTGGGCTCCGAGCCGGGCCGGTTCGCGACGACGACGAGCTCGTCGACCTGCGGCGCAAGCGCGGGCAGCAGGGCCTCGAGCTCGGCCGCATGCCCGTGCGAGACGACGACCGCGGAGACGCTCATCGGCCGAGAGCCTCGACGTAGACCCGGACGGTCGCCTCGGCCGTCGCCTCCCAGCTGAACGCGCGGACGCGCTCGAGCCCGGCCGCGACCAGGCGCGCGCGGTCGGCGAGGGCCGTACGGATCCCGTCCGCGAGCCCGTCCTCGGGGACGACGACCGCCGCGTCACCCGCCACCTCGAGGAGCGCCTCGTCGGGCACCGTGACGACGGGCGTCCCGGATGCCATCGCCTCGACGACGGGGAGGCCGAAGCCCTCGTGGCGCGAGGCCTGGACGAGGCACGCGGCGCCACGGTAGAGCGCGGCGAGCCGCTCGTCCGAGACGTAGCCCTCCAGGCGCGCGCCGCCGTCGCGGAGCTCGCGCGCGACCGCCTCGTCCTTCGTCGGGCCGCCGACGACCCGGTCGAGGCCGGCGGCACGGGCGGCCGCCAGCGCCGCGCGCTGGTTCTTCCGGGGCTGGATCGCGCCGACCGCGAGGACGTACGGCGTCCCGGGCTCCGCGTCCCCGGCACCGGGCGCGAACACCGGGTCGACGCCGTTCGGGGTCACGACCACGTGGCCGGGAGCGAGGCCGTAGCGGCGCACGAGGTCGCGGCGCGTGCGCTCGGAGACCGTGAGGACGCGCGCCGCCGCCCGGGCGGCGCGCGGCACGACGCGGCGGAAGACGATCCCGTCGCGGCGGCCGATCAGCGCGTCGTCCTCGAACGAGAGGTCGTGGATCGTGACGACGGCCGGGCACGGCGCCCGCAGCGGCACGGCGTACTGCGTGTGGACGAGCGCCGCCCCGGCGCGGCGGAGGAGGCGGGGCAGCGACCACGCCATGCGGAGCTCCTGGGAGGACGTCCCGAGGCGGAGCCGCTCGACGCCCTCCGGGACGAGGTCGGGATTCCGGGTGACCGCGGCGACGCGGAGCCCGGCGGCGGCCGCAGGCGCGGGGAGCGCCCGGAGCAGGTTGCGGACGTAGGTCTCGTCCCCGGTGCGTCGCCGGCCGAGGACGTCGGCGTCGACGACGACGAGGCTCACGCGAGCTCCCGCCAGAGCGCCTCGACGAGGTCGGCTGCGTGCTCCCACGTGAACGACGCCGCGCGGGTCTCGCCGAGCCGGACGAGCTCGTCCCGTCGCGCGGCTGCCTCCGTGATCCCCGCGGCGATCGCGGCAGGGTCGCGCGGGTCGACGAGCACCGCGGCGCCGCCCGCGACCTCCTCGGTCGCGCCGCCGCGGCTCGTCACGACGGGCGTGCCGCACGCCATCGCCTCCACGATCGGCACGCCGAAGCCCTCGTAGAGGGACGGGTAGACGAGGCAGCGGGCACCGCGCATCAGCGTCGCGAGCTCCTCGTCGTCCGGCGCTCCGACCCAGCCCTCCGCCGTGACCCCGCCCCAGCCCGCGGCGCCCGCGACGCGCAGCTCGACGCCCGCGAGCCGCGCCGCCTCGACGACCCCGCCGAGGTTCTTGCGCGGCTCGAGCGTCCCGACCGCGAGCACGTAGTCGCCGTCGGCGGCCGGGCCGTCGGGAGCGAACACCCGGTCGACGCCGTTCGGCACGACACGGATCCGCTCCGGGGGCACGGCGAGCAGCTCCACGAGCTCGTCGCGGGTGAACTCGGAGACGGCGACGACGGCGTCGGCGGCCGCGACGCCCGACCGCAGGGCGCGCGCGCCCGTGGCGCGGTGCCAGCGCGGGACCGCGTCGGGGTGCCGGAGGAGGGCGAGGTCGTGCACGGTCACGACGAGGGGCGTTCGCGGCCGGAGCGGTGCCCGGAACGTCGTGCAGTGGAGGACGTCCAGCCCCGCGGCCGCACGCCCGAGGCGGTACGGGTACCAGAGGGCGTCCCGCCGGACGGTCGCGAGCCGTCCCGTCCCCCCGACCGAGAGCGCGTCGAGCTCCAGCCCGGGGCGCCCGATCAGCGCGGAGAGCAGGCCCCGGACGTGCCGCGCGGTGCCGGCGGCCGTCTGCACGAGCGGCGACGTGTCGATCCCGACCCTCATGCGGCCTCTGCCCGCCGGACCGCCTCGCGCGGCTCCGGGTAGTGGAGGAGCTCGACCGCGCGGTCCGCGTCGAGCCAGCGGTGGTCGACGTGCTCCTCGTCGAGCACGGGCTCCCAGCCGGGCGGCGCCTCGGCCACGAAGGCCCAGACGACGATCCGGCGCGTCCCCGGCGGGAAGCGCTCGCGCACCGACTCGGGGTCGCCGGAGAGGTCGTAGTCGAGCGGCCCCGTGAGCGCCCAGGGCTCGGCGACGAGGCCCGTCTCCTCCTCGAGCTCCCGCACGGCGGCCGCGGCCGGCTCCTCCCCCCACTCGACCCCGCCGGCGACGAGATGCCAGTAGCCGAGCTTCTCGGGCGAGCGGAGGAGCACGAGGTACTCGCGCCGGGCCGCGCCGGGGCGGCGCACCACGACGGCGACCTCCTCGGGGCGCCGGTCGCCGCTCATGCGCGCTCCGCGAGCGCCGCCAGGATCGTCGCCCCCGA
>DASTKY010000397.1:0-2404 GCA_035715495.1 Gaiella sp.
CGAGCTTACTAGCGCGTGCGCCGGGGAGCCAAGCTACTCGAGCAGAGAGGACAGGGTGATGCCCGCGCTCGGGGGGCGAAGCTCGCGCCACGTGCACTGCCCGGGATCCTTGTCGTCGCGGAAGCGGATGAGCTTCGTCCCGTGCCGGAAGCGGTTCGCCTGCACCTTGTCGTAGCGCACCTCGACGACGAGCTCCGGGCGCACGGCCGCCTCCTCGAGCTCGCCGCCGCCCCAGCGGTTCGGCTCCGAGAAGCGGCGCTCCGGGGCGTCTCTCAGCAGCGGGAGCACGAGCTCGGCGAGCTCGTCGTGCCGGGTCGGGGCGACCGCCGCCGAGCCGACGTAGTCGAGCTCGCCGTCGTCGTCGTAGAGGCCGAGCAGGAGGGTCGCGAGCCGCCGCTGGCCGTCGCCCTTCCAGCGGACGCCCGCGACGACGCAGTCGGCCGTCTTCTCGGGCTTCACCTTGACGACGGCGCTGCGGTCGCCCGCGCGGTACGGCGCGTCGCGGCGCTTGGCGATGACGCCGTCGAGCCCGATCGCCTCGAACGACGTCAGCCATTCGAGCGCCTCGGCGCGGTCGGCCGACGCGGGGGAGAGGACGAACGCGGACGCGAGCTCCTCGAGCGCGGCCCGTCGCTCGGCGAGCGGGGCCGACCAGCGCTCGACGCCGTCCCAGACGAGGACGTCGAAGGCGACGAACGTCGCGGGGATCTCGCCGGCGAGGCGGTTGACGCGGCTCTCGGCGGGGTGAAGGCGGGTCTGCATCGCGTCGAAGTCGAGCACCCCGTCCCGGACGATCACGATCTCGCCGTCGAGCGCCGAGCGCGGCGGGAGCAGCTCGCCGAGCGGCCGCAGCTCCGGGAAGTACCGGAGGAGCGGCCGCGCGTTCCGCGACCAGAGCCGGAGCTCGCCGGTCCCGTTCTCGAGCAGCCCGCGGAAGCCGTCCCACTTCGGCTCGTACTGCCACTCGCTCCCCTCCGGGAGCTCGCGCACGAGCTCCGCCTCCATCGGCGGGAACGGGATCGCGGCGTCGAGGTCTGCCGGCCGCTCGACCGGCTCGCTGCTCCGGCTGCGGGAGCGGGGCACGTGGCAACGCTAGACGACACCGGGGCGTTAGGCTCCGTCACCCATGCGGAGAGTGGCGATCACGGGCATCGGCGCGGTGAGCCCGCTCGGGCTCGACGCGCCGTCCAGCTGGGACGCGGCCGTCTCCGGACGGAGCGGCGTGGGGTTCATCGAGGCCTTCGACGCGTCGGAGTACCCCGTGCGGATCGCCGCGGAGGTGACCGGCTTCGAGCTCGACGGGCTCGTGCCGCCGAAGGAGGCCCGGCGCATGGACCGGAACGTCCTGCTCGCCGTGGCCGCGGCCCACGAGGCGTGGACCGACGCCGGCCTCGAGGACGTCGACCCGGCGCGCGCGGGGATCCTCGTCGGCTCCGCGATCGGCGGCGTCACGACCATCGCGCGGGAGCAGCAGGTGCTCGCCGAGCGCGGCTTCGACCGCGTCTCGCCGTTCTTCATCCCGTCGGCGCTCGTGGACACGGCGAGCGGCCAGATCGCGATCCAGCTGGGGCTCCGCGGGACGAACTTCGCGCCGGTCTCGGCGTGCGCGACCGGCTCGACCGCGATCGGCGAGGCGGCGGCCTCGATCCGCCGCGGCCAGGCGGACGTCGTTCTCGCGGGCGGGACCGAGTCCGCGATCACCCCGCTGATCCTCGCCGGCTTCTGCGCGATGCGCGGGCTCGTCGCCGAGGAGGTCGACCCGACGCTCGCCTCGCGTCCGTTCGACGCCACGCGCGCGGGCTTCGTGATGGGCGAGGGCGCGTGCATCCTCGTCCTCGAGGAGCTCGAGGCCGCGAAGGCGCGCGGCGCCTCGCTCTACGCGGAGGTCGTCGGCTACGGCGCCTCGAACGACGCGCACCACCTCGCGCAGCCCGAGCCCGAGGCGCTCGGGGTCGCGGCGATGATCTCGGCGGCCCTCGAGTCGGCGGGGATCGCGCCCGAGCGCGTCGGCTACGTCAATGCGCACGGGACCTCGACGCCGCTCGGCGACCTCGCCGAGACGCGTGCCCTGAAGCGGGTCTTCGGCGACCACGCGTACCGGCTCGCCGTCTCCTCCACGAAGTCGGTGACGGGTCACTGCTTCGGCGCCGCCGGGGCGCTCGAGGCGATGTTCTGCGCGCTGGCCATCCGCGACGGCGTGCTCCCGCCGACGATCAACTACCGCAACCCGGACCCCGAGTGCGACCTGGACTACGTGCCCAACGAGGCGCGCGAGGTCGAGCTCGACGTGGCGCTCTCGAACGCGATGGGCCTCGGCGGCCACAACGCCTGCGTCCTGCTGGCGCGGGTCTAGAGCGCCTCGACCGCCGCGGGCAGCGCTTCGAGCGCGTCGATCACGCGGGTG
>DASTKY010000398.1:0-3713 GCA_035715495.1 Gaiella sp.
GGGCGAGGTCGTGAGAGCGGTCGTCGTCCGGACGAAGAAGCCCTACGGCAGGAACGACGGGACGTTGATCGGGTTCGACGAGAACGCCGCCGTCATCATCGACAACCAGCTGAACCCGCGCGGAACGCGCATCTTCGGGCCCGTCGCCCGCGAGCTGCGCGAGAAGAACTTCATGAAGATCGTCAGCCTCGCTCCCGAGGTGCTCTAGAGATGGCCACCACCATGCGAATCAAGAAGGGCGACCTCGTCCAGGTGCTCGCCGGCAAGGACCGCGGCAAGCAGGGACGGGTCCTCGACGCGCGCCCCCGCGACCGGAGCGTCATCGTCGAGAACCTCAACGTCGCCAAGCGCCACACGAAGCCGCGCCCGGTGCGCGACTCCACCCGCATGGGCGGCGCCAACATCATCCCCGGCGGGATCATCGAGAAGGCCGTGCCGCTCGACGTCTCGAACGTGATGCTCGTCTGCCCGACCTGCCGCCAGCCCACCCGGGTCGGCGTCAAGGTCAAGGAGGTCAAGGGCGAGACGGTGCGCGTCCGCGTCTGCAAGCGCGACGGCTGCGGGCAGGAGATCTGATGGCCACCGCGACCGCACCCGCCGTGCCGCGCCTCAAGCAGCGCTACGAGGAGGAGATCCGCCCGAGCCTCAAGGACGAGCTGCAGCTCAGCTCGATCATGCAGGCGCCGAAGATCACGAAGATCACGCTCAACATGGGCGTCGGCGAGGCGAAGACCGACGCGAAGGCGCTCGACGCCGCGATCGAGGAGCTCTCCACGATCACCGGCCAGCGCGCGCAGGTGCGCCGGGCCCGCAAGTCCATCGCGAGCTTCAAGCTGCGCGAGGGGATGGCGGTCGGCGCGCGCGTGACGCTGCGCGGCGCCCGCATGTACGAGTTCCTCGACCGGCTCGTCTCGATCGCGCTCCCGCGCATCCGGGACTTCCGCGGGCTCGACCCGGACTCGTTCGACGGCCGCGGCAACTACTCGCTCGGCATCAAGGAGCAGATCATCTTCCCCGAGATCGACTACGACTCCGTCCCGGCGATCCGGGGCCTCGACATCGCGATCACGACGACGGCGCAGGACGACGAGCAGGGCCGCGCGCTCCTGCGTGCATTGGGCCTGCCGTTCGCCACCGAGAGAAGGGATTCGTAAGTGGCCAAGACCTCGCTCCGCGTGAAGCAGCGCCGCCAGCAGAAGCACGGCGTCCGCGCCTACACGCGCTGCAACCGCTGCGGCCGGCCCCGCGCCGTGTTCCGCCGCTACAAGCTCTGCCGGATCTGCCTCCGCGACCTCGCCCACGAGGGCGCGATCCCGGGCATGACCAAGTCCAGTTGGTAGGAGACACGCAATGCTGACCGATCCGATCGCCGACATGCTGAGCCGCATCCGCAACGCGAACCGCGCGATGCACGACACCGCCTCCATGCCGACCTCGCGCATGAAGGAGGAGATCGCGCGCCTGCTCCACGAGGAGGGCTACATCAAGGGCTACTCCGTCGTGGAGGCCGAGCCGGTCAACTCGCTCGTGATCGAGCTGAAGTTCGGCCGCAACCGCGAGCGGGTGATCACGGACCTCAAGCGCGTCTCGAAGCCGGGCCGCCGCGTCTACGCCAAGAAGGACCGCCTCCCGCGCGTCCTCGGCGGGCTCGGCACCGCGATCCTGTCCACCTCGACCGGGGTGATCACCACCCGCCAGGCCGCGGAGCGCGGCGTCGGCGGCGAGGTGCTCGCCTTCGTCTGGTAGCCGCATGAGCCGCATCGGGCGAAAGCCGATCGAGATCCCGAGCGGCGTCACCGTCGAGGTGTCGCCCGGCGGGAACGTCAAGGTCACGGGGCCGCTCGGCACCCTCGAGCAGCGCGTGCCCGCGCGGATGGACGTCTCGCAGGACGACGGCGTCCTGAACGTCGCGCGGCCGACCGACCGCGGCGAGGACCGCGCCCTTCACGGGCTGACGCGGACGCTCGTCGCGAACATGGTCGAGGGCGTCACGAAGGGCTTCGAGAAGCATCTCGAGATCCAGGGCGTCGGCTACCGCGCGCAGCTCAAGGGCAGCGACCTGGAGCTCGCGGTCGGCTACTCCCACCCGGTCACGGTCAACCCGCGCGAGGGGATCTCGTTCGAGGTGCCCCAGCCGACGCAGGTGATCGTCAAGGGAACGGACAAGCAGATGGTCGGCCAGACGGCCGCCGAGATCCGCAAGGTGCGCCCGCCCGAGCCCTACAAGGGCAAGGGCATCCGCTACCAGGGCGAGCAGGTGCGGAGAAAGGTCGGGAAGCGGGCATGAGCACCAGCGTGCGCGAAGCGCGTCTCCGCCGTCACCGGCGGGTGCGGGGGAAGATCTCGGGCACGGCCGAGCGGCCGCGGCTCGTCGTCTTCCGCTCGAACCGCGGCATCTTCGCCCAGCTCGTCGACGACGAGGCCGGGCGGACGCTCGCCTCGGCGAGCTGGCTGGGCGACCGCTCGTTCAAGGGGTCGAAGACCGAGCAGGCCGAGGCGGTCGGCAAGTCCCTCGCCGAGGCCGCGAAGAAGGCCGGGATCGAGACGTGCGTCTTCGACCGGGCCGGCTACCTCTACCACGGACGCGTGAAGGCCCTCGCAGAGGGCGCGCGCGAGGGAGGTCTGAAGTTCTGATGGGTGTCGTGGACGTCGCCGAGTCGCGCGAGCTGAAGGAGCGCGTGATCGAGATCAACCGGGTCGCCAAGGTCGTCAAGGGCGGCCGGCGCTTCTCCTTCACCGCGCTCGTCGTCATCGGCGACGAGGTCGACCGTGTCGGCGTCGGCTACGGGAAGGCGCGCGAGGTGCCCCTCGCGATCTCCAAGGCCGTCGACGACGCGAAGAAGAACCTCTTCACCGTGCCCAAGCACGGCGCCACGATCACGCACGAGATCACGGGCGCGTTCGACGCCGCCCGCGTCGTCCTGCGGCCGGCGAGCGAGGGGACGGGCGTCATCGCCGGCGGCGGCGTCCGCGCCGTGCTCGAGCTGGCCGGGATCCGCGACGTGCTCGCGAAGAGCCTCGGCACGACGAACCCGATCAACATGGCGCGCGCGACCGTCAACGGCCTGCAGAACCTGCGCCGGCCCGAGGACGTCGCCCGGGCCCGCGGCAAGTCGATCCGCGACGTGCTGCCCTTCAAGCCGCAGGACGTCAAGCAGGCCGCCGACGCCGAGGCCGCCGCGGCCGAGGCCGCCCAGGCCGCGCCCGAGGTCGAGGCGACGCCCGCGCCCGAGGCCAAGCCCGCGGCGAAGGCCAAGGCCACGAAGGCCAAGCCTGCGAAGGACGAGCCTGCCGACGAGGCGGCCGAGGCGACGGAAGCCGAGACGACGGAGGCCGAGGAGTCGGCATGAGCACGGTCAGGATCACCCAGACACGGAGCACGATCGGACAGAGCCGCGCCCACGAGGGCACGCTCCGCTCGCTCGGGCTCGGGCGCATCGGCAAGAGCGCCGAGCACAAGGAGTCGCCGGAGCTCGCGGGCAAGCTGCGCCACGTCGCGCACCTCGTGGACGTGGCGCCGGCCGACGGGAAGGACAGCTGAGGACGATGGCCGACGAGCTCAACCTCCATTCGCTGAAGCCCGCCCAGCCGCGCAAGGCCCGCAAGCGGGTCGGTCGCGGCATGGGCTCGGGCACGGGCCGCTACTCCGGTCGCGGCATCAAGGGCCAGAAGTCCCGCGCCGGGTCGCACAAGCTGCCCGCCGGCTTCGAGGG
>DASTKY010000399.1:0-7918 GCA_035715495.1 Gaiella sp.
CGTACCCCCTCCTCCTCCGCAGCGACGCCACCGGCCGAAGCCGGGCCTCCCGGCCGGCTCAGCCGGCCTCCGGCCGCGATCGCCTCCGTCCCGACGAAGCGGGCAGGGACGAGGCGTGACCCGCGTCCTCGTCACCGGCGGGGCCGGGTTCATCGGCTCGAACCTGGCGCACGCGCTCCTCGAGCGGGGCGACGAGGTGCGCGTGCTCGACAACTTCTCGACCGGGCGGCGGGCGAACCTCGCGCCGCTCGGCCGTGAGCTCGAGGTCGTCGAGGGCGACCTCCGCTCGTACGAGCGCGTCCACACGGCGGTTCGCGGGGTCGAGGTCGTCTTCCACCAGGGGGCGCTCGGCTCCGTGCCGCGCTCGGTGCAGGACCCGCTGACGACGACGGCGGTCAACGTCGAGGGCACGCTCAACGTGCTCCTCGCCGCCCGGGACGAGGACGTGCGGCGCGTCGTCTTCGCCTCCTCGTCGTCGGTGTACGGCAACGCGGAGCGGATGCCCCTCTCGGAGGACCAGGCACCCAACCCGATCTCCCCGTACGGCGTCGCGAAGCTCGCGGCCGAGCGGTTCTGCGTCTCGTTCGGCCACGTCTACGGGCTCGAGACCGTCGCGCTGCGCTACTTCAACGTGTTCGGCCCCCGCCAGGACCCGAGCTCGCAGTACGCGGCGGTCGTGCCGCGGTTCATCCGGGCCGTCGCGGACGGCCGGACGCTCACGATCGACGGGGACGGCACCCAGTCGAAGGACTTCACGCACGTCGCGAACGTGATCGCCGGGAACCTGCTCGCGGCGGACGCCGTCGGCGCGGCCGGCCGCGTGCTCAACGTCGCGATGGGAGGCAGCGAGTCGGTCAACGACCTCGCGGAGCTCATCGGCCGCCTGCTCGACAAGGAGGTCGAGCGGGTGCACGGGCCCGAGCGCCCCGGTGACGTCCGCCTCTCCTGCGCCGACATCTCCGCCGCCCGCGACGCGATCGGCTACGAGCCCGTCGTCGGGTTCGAGGAGGGTCTGCAGCGTACGATCGACGCGATGCTCGACACGGAGGGAGGCACAGGGTGACGTACGCGTTCGGCGCGGTCGACGAGCTCGGCGAGGGCTACGGGTTCCGCAAGGTGCGCCAGGCGCTCGGCGTCGAGGCGTTCGGCGTCAACGTGATCGTGATGCCGCCCGGCTACGAGGGGTTCTTCCACTACCACGAGGAGCAGGACGAGCTCTACTTCGTCCACGCGGGCACCGCGCGCGTCGAGGTCGAGGGCGAGGACCGGCTGCTCGGCCCCGGCGGGATGGTCCATGTCGCGTCGACGACGCCCCGGCGCGTCTCGAACGGCGGCGCGGACGACCTCGTCGTGCTCGTCGTCGGCGCCAAGGGCGGGTACGTCGGCCGCGACGGCCGTCTCGTCGACGAGGCCGACGCGGCGCGGCGCGCGAGCTTCGGCCAGGGCGAGGCCGCGGGCTAGAGCAGGCGCTCGGGCGGCTCGTCCTCCGGCGTCGAGCGGAGGGCCGCGCCCGCGAGGGCGAAGACGACGACCGAGAGCCAGTGGATGCCGATCACGTCGGTCTGGAGGCCGAGGATCGCGACCGCGACGACCGACGCGCAGAGCCACGGCGACCGTCGGCGCAGCGCCAGCCCGAGCGCGACGAGCCAGCCGACGAACGCGGCGAGGCCGAGCACGCCCGCGTCGACGCCCAGCTCGGTGTAGGTCGACTCGCCCGCCTTGAGCTCCGTCCCGGTGCGTGACGCCGAGACCCCGGCGTTGCCGAGGCCGTAGCCCCACGGGTGCCGCGCGACCGTCTCGATCCCGTCGCGCAGCGACCGCAGGTGGCTCGCCGTCGAGCTCTCCCGGGTGCTGAAGGGATCGTCGCTCGCCTCGCCCTCCGCGGCGGCGTTGTCGCGCAGGCATGCGAGCTCCGGCGCGGTGTAGGTCGTCTCTGGGCCGATCGTCGGGAAGAGGGCCACGAGCGCGGCCGAGGCCGCGACCGACCCGGCGGCGAGCGCGACGGTCGCCCACGAGCGCCGCAGGGCGGCCAGCACGAGCAGCGCCACCGGCAATGCGATGAACGCGGCGCGCGTGTGGGTCCAGAGGAGGCCGAGGAACGCGATGGAGCCCGCCGCGACCGTCCAGCGGCGCGGCCGTGCGGCCGCGAGCAGGAGCACCGCGACGAGCAGGAGGTACGCGCTCGCGAGCGGGCTGAGGAACGTCGAGACGAGCCGTCGGGCCGGGCTCTCCTCGTCCGTGTTGAGGATCCAGTTCTCGGGCAGCCCGGAGAGACACCGGTAGGCGAGGCCGAGCTGCTCCTCGAACCAGCCGGGGACGCCCGAGTCGCGCCACCACTCGAGCGGCACCGCGTAGACGTCAACGAGCCCCCACGCCGCGAGCGCGACCGCGACGCCGACGATCGCGAGGAGGAGGCGCCGCCACCAGACGCGGTCGAGCTGCAGGAGGCGGCCGAGCGCGTACGCGCCGAGCGGCAGGAGGTGGTGGCGCAGCGCGTACAGCTCGCCCCGGGCCGTCGCCTCGCCGCCGAGCCAGTCCTGCGGCAGGAGCCAGTAGACGACGACGATCGCCCCGTAGGCGAGCGCGAGCCGGTCGGCCCAGAGGAGCCTCGGCACCGAGCCCGCGACCGCGAGGGCGGCGACGAGGGCCGCGAGCAGGAGCGCCTCCTTCCACGCGGCCACGACGTCGAGCGCCGTGTCGCGCACCCCCGCCTGCCAGAGCAGCGCCATCGCGAGGTTGTGCAGGGCCAGCCCGACGATCAGGACGAGCAGCGCGACGCGCGGGAGCCTGCCGGTCACGTGCTCGCGACGAGCGTCAGCCCGAGGTTCGAGATCCGCACCGGCACGGGGAAGAGGCGCCGCAGGTCGGCGGGGCCGAGCAGGTGGTTCTCGCGCGCCCACGACTTGCCGGCGAGGTCGTACGCGCGGCCCGCGAGGTCGTCGGGCAGCCAGTGCACGAGTGGGAGGCGCGTGTGCACCTCGACCGGAAACCACCGGTTCGGCGTCGTGAGGAAGACCCGCCGCCCCACGCGGAGCGCCTCGCGCACGAATGCCAGCTGGCGCTCCCGGCCGCCGACGTGCTCGATCACGGCGTTCGAGTGGACGACGTCGAAGGCCCCGTCCGCGAACGGCAGCGCGCACGCGTCGCCCTGGACGTAGGGGATCTCGGGGTGGCGCTCGCGGAAGCGGCTGCCGTCGTGGAGGCCGAGAGCCGTGATGCGCCAGGGCCAGGGGTAGCGCTCCTCGAAGAAGTTGTGGGTCGTGCAGCCGCTCTCGCCGCCGGCCGCCCCGCTCGAGATCTCGTCGACCCCGACGTCGAGCACCGTCGTCGTCGCGTCGGGCCTCATCAGCTCGAGGAAGAGGGCGAGCTTGCGCCTGCGCGAGCGGAGGGAGAGCGCATCGGCGAGCCGCACGGGGGCAGAGTACGGGGCGGGTCTGCCGCGGGCAGTAGGGTCGCGTCGTGGTCGAGGACGTCGTCACACCGGTCGGGCCGTACCGGCTCCGGCTGATGGCGCGGAGCGGCATCTGGCGGGGCGCGCTCCCGGGCGAGCGGGTCGCGACGGCGCATCAGCGGCCCGACGGACGGGTGGTCGTGCGCGCCCCCGACGAGGAGGCGCTCGCCACGGCGCGCTTCATGCTCGCGCTCGCCGACGACACGGACGGCTTCCACCGGCGCTTCGCGCGCGACCCGCTGGTCGGCGCCTCCGCCCGCGCCCTCGTCGGCTACCGGCCGCTCCGCCTGGCGACCGTCGCCCAGGCCGCCGTCCGCGCGATCTGCGGGCAGCTGATCGAGGCGCGCCGCGCCCGCGCGCTCGAGCGCGCCGTCGCCCGGGCGTGCGGGGAGACCGTGGTCTCGCGGGCGGCGCTCCGCCGGCTCTCGCCGCTCGACCTGCACCGCCTCGGCCTCGCGCAGTCGCGCGCGACGACGCTCGCCCGGCTCGCGGCGACGGTCGACCTGGAGCGGCTGCGCGACCACTCCACCGGCGCCGTCCTGGGGCGGCTCACGCGCGAGCGCGGCGTCGGCCCGTGGTCGGTCGGGGTGATCGCGCTGGAGGGCCTCGGGCGGTACGACCACGGGCTCGTGGGCGACCTCTCGCTCGTGAAGCTCCACGCGGCGCTGACCGGCCGCTGGGGGGAAGGATCCGAGACCGCCGCGCTCCTCGCCCCGTACGAGGAGTGGCAGGGGCTCGCCGGGGAGGTGCTCGTCCTCGGCTGGGCGCGCGGCCTCGTCCCCGGCGCGTCCGCGGATCTCGCGCGGGTGGCGCGACGCAAGGCGCGCAGGGCGGCGTAAGCTGGCCCATGGCGGTCGACCGGCAGCGCATAGCGATTCTCGGCGCGGGCCGGATCGGAGAGGCGCTCATCTCCGGGCTGCTCTCCTCCGGTTGGCGGCGTCCGGCCGACCTGGTCGCGTCGACGCGGCGCGAGACGCGCATCGCGGAGCTGCACGAGCGGCACGGGATCGAGGCGACCCTCGACAACGCCGCGGCCGCAGGCGGCGCGGCCCTCGTCGTCGTGGCCGTCAAGCCGCAGGACATCGAGGCGCTGCTCGGCGAGGTCGGCCCGTCGATCACGACCGAGCAGACCGTGCTCTCGGTCGCGGCGGCGACGCCGACGACGACCATCGAGCGATACCTCGCGGCGGGCGTCCCCGTCGTGCGCGCGATGCCCAACACGCCCTCGACCGTCCACGAGGGAATCGCCGGGCTCTGCGCCGGCGCGAGCGCCGGGGAGGAGCACATGACCCTCGCCGAGGACGCGCTCGCGCACCTCGGCGCGGTCGTCCGCGTGCCCGAGCGCTCGATGGACGCGGTGACGGCCGTCTCGGGCTCGGGGCCGGCGTACTTCGCGCTCCTCGCCGAGGCGATGATCGAGGCGGGCCTCCTCCTCGGGCTCTCCCGGGAGATCTCGACGCAGCTCGTCGTCCAGACGATGCTCGGTACGGCGAAGCAGCTGCGCGACGAGCAGATGCACCCCGTGGAGCTCCGCGAGATGGTGACCTCGCCGGGCGGGACGACGATCGCGGCGATCCGCGAGCTGGAGTCCGCCGGCGTGCGCGCCGCGTTCCTCAACGCGATCCAGGCCGCGATGACGCGGGCCGAGGAGCTGACGAAGGGCCAGGGCTAGGGCAGGAGCGGGGAGCGGAGCGGCTCGAGCCGCAGCCCGCGCTCCCGTGCCAGCGCGTCGAGCACGAGCACCGTGTCCGCGACGGGCACGTCCTCGAGGAAGGCGTCGCGCTCCTCGAACGAGCGCAGCACCTCGCGGCGGGCCGTCGCGAGCGCGACCCCGTCGGCGCGGGCGATCGCCGTCAGTGCCTCGCCGACCGCGGCCGGCTCGAGCCCGTCGGCGACGACGCGGTCGGCGACCGGCGCCGCCTCGGCGTCGCGGCCGGCGGCGAGCAGTGCCAGTGCGGCGCAGTAGCCGGCGACGACGCCGGGCGCGTCGAGCGCCCCGGCGGCGAGCGCGGCGTCGGCGTCGGCGCGCGCGCCCGTGTGGTCGCCGGCCATGAGCCGGCACCGGAGGACGGCGATCGGCCGTCCCCAGCTCCCGGCCGGGGCGACCGCCCAGCTCGTCGCGTACTCGTCGGCAGCCCGGCCGAGCCACTCGGCCGCCGCGTCGTCGTCGCCGAGCATGCGGGCGGCGAGCCCGGCCGCCCAGGCGGCGCCGGCGACGCGCCCGAGCCGGAGGTCCTCGCGCTCCTCCCCGGTCGGTGGCTCCGCGGCGCGCCGCGCGTGCTCGGCGACCGCGAGGTCGCGTCTCGCCGCCCAGTCCACGAGCTCCACCGTACAAGCCGACGCCTCGGTGGCCGACCTGACTGAACGGTCAGTCAACGCCCGTGTATCCTGCGCTCATGGCCCGCGAGCGCCCCGAGGTCGTCTTCGTCGACGGCGTCCGCACGGCCTTCGGCAAGGCCGGCCCGGGCGGGCTCTTCTGGCAGACGCGGGCCGACGACATGGCCGTCAAGGCGATGCGGGAGCTCCTGCGCCGCAACCCGGAGGCGCCACCCGAGCGGATCGGCGACGTGGTGATGGCCGCCACCGCCCAGGTCGGCGACCAGGGGCTCACGCTCGGCCGCGAGGTCGCGCTTCTCGCCGGCCTGCCCGAGACGGTGCCGGGGTTCGCCGTCGACCGGATGTGCGCCGGCGCGCTGACCGCGATCACCGCGGCGGCCGGCGAGATCGCGATGGGCGCGTGCGACCTCGCGATCGCGGGCGGCGTCGAGCACATGGGGCACCACCCCATGGGCGAGGAGGTCGACTTCAACCCGCGCTTCGTGGCCGAGCGCCTCATCGACGAGAGCGCCGCCGTGATGGGCCAGACGGCCGAGAACCTCCACGACGCGCTGCCGACGCTGACGCGCGAGGCCGCCGACCGGTACGCCGCCGAGTCCCAGCGACGCGCGGCGGCCGCGTGGGCCGAGCCGGAGGGCGTGTACGCACGGACGGTCGTCCCGATGAGCGTCTTCACGGAGGAGGGCTGGAAGCGCGCGGAGCGCGACGAGTTCCTCCGCGCCGACACGACCGTCGAGGGGCTCGCGACGCTCCGGACGCCGTTCCGGGCGGGCGGGCGCGTGACGGCCGGCAACTCGGCGGGGCTGACCGACGGCGCGACCGCGTCCCTTCTCGCGTCCGAGGCGGCTGCGGCCGAGCTCGGCCTCGAGCCGCGGCTGCGGCTGGTGGGCTTCGCGTACGCGGGCGTGGAGCCCCACCTGATGGGGCTCGGCCCGGTGCCCGCGACCGAGAAGGTGCTCGCGCAGACCGGCGTCTCCCTCGACGAGATCGGCCTCTTCGAGCTGAACGAGCCGTTCGCCGTGCAGGTGCTCTCGTGGTGCGAGGGCGTCGGCGTCGCACCCGACGACCCGCGCCTGAACCCCTACGGCGGCGCGATCGCGTGCGGCCATCCGCTCGCGGCGACGGGCGTGCGGCTCGTGGCCCAGCTCGCGTTCGCCATGGAGCGGCGGCCCGACGTGCGCTACGGGCTGACCGCCCTCTGCATCGGCCTCGGCATGGGCGCGGCGCTCCTCTGGGAGAACCCGCGCCATGGCTAGCGGCGACCCCGTCACCCGCTTCCACCTCCAGCCGGTCGAGACGCGCGTCGGCCGGGTCGCGCTCGTGACGATCGACAACGGCGCCGACTGGCGCAAGCCGAACACGTTCGGCGCGGAGGCGCTCGGGTCGCTCGCGGAGGTGCTCGACGAGCTCGAGTCGGGCGACTGGCGCGGGCTGCTCGTCACGGGGAAGCCACTCGTCTTCGCGGCCGGCGCGGACATCACCCAGTTCCCGGGCATCACGCCCGAGCGCGCCCGCCAGGGCGGCCAGGCCGGGCACGCGCTCTTCGGCCGCGTCCGCGCGCTGCCGTTCCCCACGCTCGCCGCGGTCAACGGCGCGGCCCTCGGCGGCGGCCTCGAGCTGGCGCTCCACTGCGACGCGCGGACGCTCGCGTCGAACGTGCGCCACCTCGGCTTCCCCGAGGTCTTCCTCGGGCTCTTCCCCGCCTGGGGCGGCACCCAGCTCCTGCCCCGGCTCGTCGGGGCCGAGGCCGCGGTCAAGCTGATCGTCGACAACCCGCTGCGACAGAACCGGCTCACGCGCGCGGACGAGGCGCTCGCCCTCGGGCTCGTCGACCAGGTGCTCGAGCCCGTCGAGTTCGTCGACGACTCGCTCGAGCTCCTCGTCCGGACGATCGAGTCCGGCGCGCCCGACCGCGCCGACGCCGACCTCTCCGACGCCGCGGACGTCGTCCGGAAGGCGCGCGCGCGGGTCGACGACGCGGTGCACGGGCAGGCGCCCGCCCCGTACCGGGCGCTCGAGCTGATCGAGGGTGCCGCGCGTTGGAGCCTCGAGGAGGGCTACACCGCCGAGGAGGACGCGCTCGCCGAGCTCCTCCCGGGCGACGAGGCGCAGGCCGCGATCTACGCCTTC
>DASTKY010000400.1:0-3060 GCA_035715495.1 Gaiella sp.
CGAGGGCCGCGTCGTACGCGGCCGCGGCCTCCTCGGCGGGGAGCGACGTGTCGACCGCGTGGAGCCGAGGCGCGCCGCGCAGGCGGTCGACGAGGTGCTCGCGGACGAGCCGGAGGTTCGAGCGCTCGTCGTCGGGCGGGACGACGCGTTCGTCGCCGAGCCAGACGTCGGCCGTGCTCCAGTCCGGCTCGAGCTCCGCCGCGAGCTCGTAGGCGGGGCGGGGCGTCGAGCCGCCCGAGAGGGCGATGTGGCCCCCGCGCCGGGCCGCCGCGACGAGGAGCTCGGCCGCCCGGCGGGCGGCGTCCTCGGCGTTGCGGGCGACGAGGAGCTCGATCGTGCTCACGCCAGCTCCAGCGAGGCGCCGCGACGGGCCTCCACCTCGAAGCGGCGGACGAGGAAGAGCCCGGCCGTCGCGTAGCAGACGCCGACGAGCAGCTCGGCGCCGAGGAGCGGCAGCACGTCGGCGAGCGACGAGCCGGCGACGAGCTCGCGGGCCGCCTCGACCCCGTGCGTCACGGGCAGGCCCTGGGCGAGCGTCGAGAGCCAGCCGGGGAGCAGGTCGAGCGGCACGTTCACCCCCGCGGCGAGCAGCAGGAAGTAGAGGAGCAGGTTCGAGAGGAGGGCGCTCTCGCGCCACCGGAGCCCGAGCGAGGCGTTGACGATCCCGAGCCCCGTGCACGCGAAGCCGGTGACGAGGATCGTCACCGCGAGACCGCCGAGCGCCGAGGTCGGCACCGAGACGTCGAGGAGGAGCGAGCCGACCACGAACGCGAAGGCTGCCACGATCGCGCCGTTCACGGCAATCGGCACCGCGCGGCCGAGGAAGACCGCGAGCCGGCTCGCGGGCGAGACGACGAGCAGCGACAGCGTGTGCGTGTACCGCTCGTCGGTGATCGTGTCGGCCATCCCGAAGAGGCACGGCACGGCAGCTGCGACGACCGCGTTGCCGACGACGTAGAAGGTGTCGTTCGCGACTCCCGCCGACCGCCCGAGGTAGACGAAGAAGAGGATCTGCGTCACCGACGGGACGAGCAGGATGATCACGAACAGGTACGGGTTGAGCCAGCCGAAGAGCGCGCGGTAGCTCAGGAACCCCCCGATCGCGAAGACGCGCAGCCGCCGGTTCACGAGAGGGCCAGCGTTCCCCGCCGCCGGGCGGAGCGGAGGAAGACGCGGAGGAGCAGGGCCCCGAGGGCGCCGTAGGCGACGGTCAGCACGAGGCACATCGCCAGGTCGTCCCACGGGCTGCTGCCGCCGAGGGCGGCCGCCCGCAGCGCGTTCATCCCCCAGGTCGGCGCGAAGACCCACGCGACCGGCCCGACCCAGACGGGCAGGATCGCGATCGGGATCACGAGCCCGCAGATCGTCCAGACCGGGAACTCGAGGAGGTTCCCCACCGCCCAGGCCGAGCGGTAGCGCACGAACGCGGCGCCGAGCATGAAGCCGAGCATCCCGATCGAGACGATCCCGATCGGCACCGAGACGACGAACGCGAACCAGTCGTCGACGTCGAGCGGGACGCCGTAGAGGAGGCGCACGTAGAGCATGCTCGTGGCGAGCGAGTAGACGCCGAGCGCCGCGATCGCGATCGAGATCGGTGCGAGCACCGCCCAGAACGGGAGCGGGGCCGCCACGAGGAGCTCCAGCAGCCCCGACCGTCGGCGCTGCGCGAGGGCGGCCGCGGCCGCGGTCGTCGTCAGCGACCAGATCCCCATCATCCCGGTGCCCACGGCCGCGGCCACGAGCTCGTCGCGCTGCGTGCCGCCGCGGAAGAGGAAGTACATCATCGTCGCGTAGATCAGCGGGGTGCAGACGACGATCCAGAGGAAGAACGGGTTGCGGGACTCCTGCTTGAAGTGCAGGGCCCAGCCGACGGCCATCGTCCGGAGCAGGCGCACCCGGCCCATCCTAGGCGCGGCGCGAGCGGCCCCTTCCGGGTGCGGTCACGGGAAGCGGGGCGATGCCTCGGCGGCGCGTCGCGCCGACCGCGTGCCCGCCGGGAGGACGAGCGAGAACGTCGAGCCGACCCCCGGCGTCGAGCGGACGAGCGCCTCGCCGCCCATCGCGACGGCGAGCTCGCGGACGATCGCGAGGCCGAGGCCGGTTCCCACGCGGCGGCCGTCCTGCGCGCGGTCGTAGAGGTAGAAGCGCTCGAAGGCCCGCGCGAGGTCGCCCTCGGCGAGCCCCGGCCCGTCGTCGACCACGTCGAGCCGGCCCGGCCCCGCGAGGACGCGGACCGTGCCGCCCGCGGGCGTCGAGCGAAGGGCGTTCTCGACGAGGTTCGAGAGCGCCTGCAGGATCCGGTCGGGGTCGCCGACCGCCCGGGCGTCCGCCTCGGCGAGCGTCTCGAGCCCGACGGCGTACGAGCGCGCGGCCGTCTCGTGCCGCTGGACGGCGAGCACCGCGAGCTCGCCGAGGTCGACCGGCTCGGCGCGCACGGCGAACGAGCGGCGGCGGAGGCGCGCCAGGTCGAGGAGGTCGCCGACGAGGCGCTCGAGGCGGCGCGCCTCGCGTTCGATCACGAGCCCCGCGGCGTCGGGCTCGAGCACGCCGTCCTCGAGCGCCTCCGCGTGCCCGCGGATCGCGGTGAGCGGCGTCTTCAGCTCGTGGCTGACCGAGAGGAGGAAGGCGCGCTCGGAGTCCTGCGCCTGCTCGAGCTCGGCCGAGAGATGGTTGAACGACGTCGCGAGCGTCGCGACCTCCCGCGGCCCGTCGACCGGCAGCGGCTCGGGGTGCTCGCCCGCGGCGAGGGCCCGGCTCGCCTCGGAGACCCGCGCGACCGGGCGGGAGACGGCGCGCGCCAGGGCGAGCGCGACGAGCCCGGCGAGCGCCGCCCCGACGAGCCCGGCGAGCCCGAGGCCGAGCGCGAAGGGGGTCAAGTCCGCGGCCTGGCTCGAGGCCGGGCGGAGGAGCACGATCGCCTCGCCGTTCGACCGGCGGGCGGCGTAGAGGAACTCCGTCCCCCGCACCGAGACCTTGCCGCGCGCCCGCGCCTCGCGGGCGAGGCGGGCCGCGCCCGCGTCGGGCAGGAGGAGCGCCGCCTGCGCGGGCGTCACGATC
>DASTKY010000401.1:0-5401 GCA_035715495.1 Gaiella sp.
AACGCGGGCGGCGTCGTCGTCTCGTACTTCGAGTGGGTGCAGGGCCTCCAGGAGTACTTCTGGAAGGAGTACGAGGTCAACGCGAAGCTGAACGACATCGTCGTGCGGGCGTTCGAGGAGACCTGGTCGGCCCGCGAGCGCTTCGGGAAGAGCATGCGCATGGCCGCGTACGGCATCGCCGTGCAGCGCGTCGCCGAGGCGACGACGACGCGCGGCCTCTACCCCTGAGCCGCGTCGTCCTCTACACGGCGCCCGGCTGCCACCTCTGCGAGCCCGCGCTCGAGGCCGTCCGGGGGGTGTGCGGCGACGACTACGAGCTCGTCGACATCAGCGCGGACACCGCCCTCGAGGGGCGGTACCGGACGTGGATCCCCCTCGTGAAGGTCGACGGCGTCGAGCGGTACCGCTACGAGGTCGACGCCGACGGCCTGCGGGAGCTCCTCGCCCAGCCGCCGTCCGCGGCCGGACGGTTCCCGACGTAGCGCGGGCGGCGCGTCGGCACAATGTGCGCGGTTGTCACAAACCCCAAGGGGAGGACGTACGTGGCGGAGCGCCTGACGGTCGGCGTCGCAGCGCGTCTGAGCCGGTACCTCCAGGTGCTGACTCAGGCGAAGAAGATGGGCAAGGACCGGATCTCCTCGCAGGAGATCGCGGAGTACACGAACATCAACGCGACGCAGATCCGGCGCGACCTGTCGACGTTCGGGCGGTTCGGCAAGCGCGGCGTCGGCTACTCGGTCGACTCGCTCCTCTCGGAGATCCGCAAGATCCTCCGGACCCAGGGGCAGCACAACATCGCCCTCGTCGGGGCCGGGCGGCTGGGCGCGGCGATCGCCTCCTCGCCGATCTTCGCCGAGCACGGGATCACGATCGCGGCGGTGTTCGACAAGGACCCTGCCAAGGTCGGGACCATCCTCGGGGGCGTCGCCATCAGCCCGCTCGACGAGCTCGACGAGATCGTCCGCGACCGGAGCATCGTCGTCGGCGTCCTCGCCGTCCCGGAGGACTCGGCCCAGGACGCGGCCGAGCGACTCGTCGGTGCGGGCGTCAAGATCGTCTTCAACTACTCGCAGGCGCTGATCGACACGCCGTCGGACGTGCAGGTGCACACGTCGAACCCGGCCGTCGAGCTTCTCTACGCGCTGTACTTCCACCTCACCTGAGCGCGGCCCCGACCGGGCGACCATGCGCATCCTCCTCTGGCACGGCTACCTCCTCGGCGGAACCGGGTCGAACGTCTACACGCGCGCGCTCGCGCGCGAGTGGAGCGTCGCGGGGCACGACGTGACGGTGCTCAGCCAGGAGCCGCGGCCCGAGGCGTACGACCTGGGGGGCGCGGCGACGGTGCGCCCGGACGTCGACGGCTTCCTGCCCGTCTTCGTGCTCGACCGCTACGAGGGCTACGACGTCGAGCGGCTGCCGGACGCCCCGCGGGAGCGCGTCGACCGCTGGGTCGAGGCGAACGCGGCCGCCGTGCGGGAGCACCTGCCGGCCGACTTCGTCTACGTCAACCACGTCCTGCTCGGCGGGCCGGTCGGCGCGGCGAGCGGCGCGCCGTACGTCGTCAAGGCGCACGGCTCCGAGCTCGAGTACGCGATGCGCGGGAACGAGGCGCTCTCGGCCTGGGGGGCGGAGGCCCTGGCGGGCGCCCGCGCGACGGTCGTCGGCTCGGAGCACATCCGTGCGGTCGTCGCCGAGGTGTGCGGCCACACCGACCGCGTCGTCGAGGTGCCGCCCGGCGTCGACGTCGAGCTGTGGCAGCCGGAGGCGCGCGCCGAGGCGCTCGCGGCGCTGCTCGCGGAGGCCGCGGACGACCCGCCGAACCCGGGCGATGCGGAGGAGCGCCTTTCCGACGAGGGCAACGCCGCTCGCCTCGAGACGTTCCTCGCGGCGGACCGGCCGACGGTCGTCTACTTCGGGAAGCTGATCCCGCAGAAGGGCGTCGACGTGCTCCTGCGCGCGCTGCGGGGGCTGGGGGCGCGCGCCGTGATCGTCGGCTTCGGCCCGGAGCGTGCGGCGCTCGAGGCGCTCGCGGCCTCGGAGGGCATCGACGCTCTCTTCACCGGACCGCTCGAGCACCGTCACCTGCGGCACCTGCTGGCGCTCGCCGACGCCTGCGTCGTGCCCTCGATCTTCCCCGAGGCGTTCGGCATGGTCGCCGCCGAGGCCGCCGCCGCGGGCTGTCCCCCGATCGTCGCGCGCCACTCCGGCCTCGCCGAGATCGCCGCCGGGCTGGAGGAGGACCTGCCGCCCGGGCTCGCGCGCCTCGTCAGCACCCCGACCGGCGACGTCGCCGCCCTGCACGAGCGGCTCTCGACGCTGCTCGCGCTGGGTGCCGAGGACCGCGCCGCGCTGCGCGCCGGCGTGCGCCGCACCGTCGAGGCCCGCTGGAGCTGGGCGAGCGTGGCGTCGCAGCTCGCCGTGATCGGCGCCGGCTGACCCGGGCGGAGGCGGGCGGCACCCTAGAATGACGCGCTCCATGAGCGCGCGCCCGGCCTACGAGCGGCTCCTCGACGACGCGCGCGAGCGCTTCGACGCCGCAGAGGACTTCACCGTCTCGGTCGAGGAGGAGTTCGCGCTCCTCGACCCCGAGAGCCTCGACCTCGTCAACCGCTTCGAGGAGGTGCAGGCGGCGGCGCAGGGCACCGTGCTCGAGCCGAACCTCGTCGGCGAGCTGATCGCCTCCGAGGTGGAGGTGAAGACGGGCAAGCAGCCGTCGTTCGCCGAGGTGCCCGCCGCGCTCGCCGAGCGGCGGGGCGAGCTCAACGCGCTGGTCGAGCCGCTCGGCCTCCACCTGGGAGCGACCGGCACCCACCCGTGGGCGAGCTGGCGCGACCAGCGGATCATCGACACCCCGCACTACCGCCGGAACGACGAGATCCTCCGGTACGTCGTCTGGCGCAACAACACGTTCGGGATCCACACGCACGTCGCCGTGCGCGGGGCCGACCGCGCGGTCCGGGTGACCTCCGCGCTCCGCAACTGGCTCCCGGAGCTCCTCGCCGTCTCGGCCAGCTCACCCTTTCACGAGGGCGTGGACACGGGGCTCCACTCGGCGCGGACGCAGGTGTTCACCCGGTTCTTCCCGCGCTGCGGCGTGCCCGACGCGATGGGCTCGTGGGACGAGTACGCCGCCTACGTGCGCTTCCTGTACGAGACGGGCTCGGTCGACGAGATCACGCAGCTCTGGTGGAGCGTCCGGCCGCACCTCGCGTTCCCGACCGTCGAGCTCCGCATCTGCGACGGGCAGCCCGACGTCGCGGAGGCCCAGTCGCTGACGGCGCTGATGGTCGCAGTGACCGCGCGGTGCGCGCGCGCGATCGACGAGGGCGAGCCGCTGCCCGAGCACCCGCACCGCCTGATCGAGGAGAACCTCTGGCGCGCGATCCGCTACGGGCTCTCCGGCGAGCTGATCGACCTCGAGCGCGGCGACGTCGTGCCCGCCCGCGCCCGCCTCGAGCGGCTCGTGGAGTGGGTGCTGCCGGTCGCGGAGGAGATCGGCGCCGCGCCGTGGCTCCGGATCCCCGAGCAGAACGCCGCCGAGCGCCAGATCGCGCGCCGGGCCGAGGGCGCCACGTTCGAGGAGATCTACGCCGAGCAGGTCGGGCTGACGGTCCCCGCGGGCTCCTGAAGTCGGTTGGACCGAACGGTGGTCCGGTATCTGCTGCATAATCCCCGCGCTGACGCCAGGTACGGCGTCTCTTTGTATGCCTTGACCCGGAGGATGGATGGACTTCTTCGTTGATCACGCCGTGCTGTTCGCGCTCCTCAGTGCAGGAGTCGCGATCGCGTTCGGCCTGTACCTCACCTACTGGCTGCTCAAGCAGCCGGCCGGCAGCGAGCGAATGCAGGAGATCTCGCGCGCCGTGCAGGAGGGCGCCGCGGCGTACCTCAACAAGCAGTACCGCACGATCGCGATCGTCGCGGTCGTCCCGTTCCTCGCGATCGGGTTCTACAACGAGCTCGGCTGGGGGACCGCGATCGGCTTCCTCGTCGGCGCCGTGCTCTCCGCCGCGGCCGGCTTCATCGGCATGAACGTGGCGGTGCGGTCGAACGTCCGCACGGCCGAGGCGGCCCGCGAGGGCGTCGGCCCGGCGTTCAAGGTCGCGTTCCGCGCGGGCTCCGTGACGGGGCTCCTCGTCGTCGGTCTCGGCCTCTTCGGTGTCGCGGCCTACTACGGGGTCCTCACCGAGGTGTTCGACAACTCGCCGGAGTCGGCGGTCGACGACCTGATCGGCCTCGCCTTCGGCGGCTCGCTGATCTCCGTCTTCGCCCGGCTCGGCGGCGGCATCTTCACGAAGGCCGCCGATGTGGGCGCCGACCTCGTCGGGAAGATCGAGGCGGGGATCCCCGAGGACGACCCGCGCAACCCGGCCGTGATCGCCGACAACGTCGGCGACAACGTCGGCGACTGCGCCGGCATGGCAGCCGACCTGTTCGAGACCTACGCCGTCACCGCGGTCGCGGTGATGCTGCTCGGCACGGCGTTCCCCTCCGGCGAGCTCTGGCTCTATCCGCTCTCGCTCGGGGGCGTCTCGATCATCGCCTCCGTCATCGGGACGTACTTCGCCCGTGTCGGCCGCGGCGAGAACGCGATCATCAACGCGCTCTACAAGAGCGTCATCGTCGCGACGATCCTCTCGGCGATCGGGTTCATCCCGGTCACGATGGCCTTCGACGAGGATCGGTTCTCGTTCTGGCAGCTCTACGTGCCGGCCCTGATCGGGCTCGCGATCACGTTCCTGCTCGTCGCGATCACCGAGTACTACACGGGCTCGCGGTGGGGGCCCGTCAAGAAGATCGCGGAGGCCTCCCAGACGGGCCACGCGACGAACATCATCGCCGGCCTGGCCTACGGCATGCAGGCGACGGCGCTGCCCGTGATCGCGATCGCGGCCGGCGTCGTCGGTGCGTACTACGCGGCCGACGAGTCGATCTACGGGATCGGCGTGGCCGTCATGGCGCAGCTCTCGATGACCGGCCTGATCGTCGCGCTCGACGCGTACGGCCCCGTGACCGACAACGCCGGCGGGATCGCCGAGATGGCGGACATGCCGGAGTCCGTCCGCGGCGTCACCGACCCGCTCGACGCGGTGGGCAACACGACGAAGGCGGTGACGAAGGGCTACGCGATCGGCTCCGCCGGTCTCGCCGCGCTGATCCTCTTCGACGAGTACGTCCGCGGCCTCGCGGACGAGGGCCTGAACGTCAACTTCGGGCTCGAGGACCCGTGGGTGATCGCCGGCCTCTTCGTCGGCGGGATGATGCCGTTCCTCTTCGCCTCGCTCGCGATGACGGCGGTCGGCCGCGTCGGCGGCGAGGTTGTCGAGGAGGTGCGGCGCCAGTTCCGGGAGGACCCGGGCATCATGGAGGGCACCTCGCGGCCCGACTACGCGACCTC
>DASTKY010000402.1:0-2105 GCA_035715495.1 Gaiella sp.
AACTCCTCGACGGCCGCGGCGGTCGGCTCGAAGTCGTCCCAGAGCACCGAGTGCCCGCCCGGGACGGGGAGCGACTGGAGGTGGACGAGGCGCGGGACGCGGACGGGGATCCACGACTGCGCGCCGATCACGACGAGGGTCGGGCAGCCCGGCCACGGCGGCTGACCGGTCGCCATCTCGCTCCACGCGACGATCACCGCGGTCGGCGAGTAGCGCCACCGGTACCGCCCCTCGTCGCCGCGCTCGAGGTGCTGCTCGGCCTCCTCCTCGAGGATCTCCCGCGGGGTCGTGAAGAGCGACCCGTCGCCGAGCCGCGTGTCGATCGCCTCGTCGGGCGACGCGAACGAGACGTCGTCGCGGAGGAGCGCGGCGCGCTCGGTGGCGACCTCGGGGTCGATGTGGAGCGCGGGGTCGAGGAGCACGGCGCGCTCGACCCGCTCCGGCTCGCGCGCCGCGAGCTCCGCGACGAGCCGCCCGCCGAAGCTGTGGCCGACCCAGGCCGCCCCGCCCGTCACGCCGAGGGCGTCGGCCGTCTCGACGAGGTCGGCGACGTGCGTGTCGATCCCCCACGGCGCCGCCCACGTCGAGCGGCCGTGCCCCCGGAGGTCGATCCCGACGACGCGGCGGCCGGGCAGGCGCTCGGCCAGCCGACGGTACCGGCCCGCGTGGCCGGTCACCCCGTGCAGGCAGAGCACCGGCGCCCCGTCCGGTGTCCCCCACTCCTGGGTTGCGAGAACGGCCATGGGTCAGCGGAGCGACGCCCACGGCTCGTCGGCCGAGACGTCGACGGCCTCGTAGCCGCCCTCGCCGTACGCCGGCGCCAGGATCACCTGCAGGAGCGCAGGCTCGTCCGAGTCGTTGTACGAGCCGTGGACGACGTCGCGGTCGATGTGGATCGAGTCGCCCGGCCCGAGCTCGCGCTGCTCCTGCTCGAGCCACTGCACGACGCGGCCCTGCTTGACGACGATCATCTCGTCCTGGTCGGGGTGCTTGTGGAAGGCGTGCGCGAAGCCCGGCGCGAGCTCGACGTCCATCACGACGTACGTCGCGCAGCCCGTGCTCGGCGGCGCGCCGCGCATGCCGGCGCTGCCCCAGTCGAACGTCTCGGTCGGCACCTCGTCCTTCATCACGTAACGGCTGGCCATGGGTGACTACCTCTCCTTGTCGACGGGAATGGACTTGAAGCGGCGCATGTTCTCGGTCATCGCGACCTCGGTCGGCAGGCGCTCCATCGAGGAGGCGCCGAAGAAGCCGACGATGCCGGTCGTCTGCGCGATCACGTAGGCGGCGTCGTCCGGCTCGGCGATCGGGCCTCCGTGGCAGAGCACGATCACCTCGGGGTTGACCTCCTTCGCGGCGTCGTGCATCGCCTGGATCAGCGGGACGCAGTCGTCGAGCGTCTTCGCGCTCTCCGCGCCGATCGTCCCGCCCGTCGTGAGGCCCATGTGCGGGACGAGCACGTCCGCGCCGGCCTCGGCCATCGCGACGGCCTCCTCGACGGTGAAGACGTACGGCGCCGTGAGAAAGTCCTTCTCGCGTGCGAGGCGGATCATGTCGACCTCGAGCCCGTACCCCATCCCGGTCTCCTCGAGCCCCTGGCGGATCGTCCCGTCGAAGAGCCCGACGGTCGGGAAGTTCTGCACGCCGCTGAAGCCGAGGCGGCGGAGCTCGTCGAGGAAGACGTCCATCAGGCGGAACGGGTCGGTGCCGCACACGCCGGCGAGCACGGGCGTCTCCTGCACGATCGGCAGCACCTCGCGCGACATGTCGACGACGATCGCGTTCGCGTCGCCGTACGGCAGGAGCCCCGAGAGCGAGCCGCGGCCGGCCATCCGGTAGCGGCCCGAGTTGTAGATGATGATCAGGTCCGCCCCGCCCGCCTCGGCGAGCTTCGCGGAGAGACCCGTGCCCGCGCCGGCGCCGATCACGGGCGACCCGGCGTCGATCTGCGCGCGCAGCCGCGCCAGCGCCTCCGCCCGCGTCACGGCCGCTCCTTCAGCAACTCGTGCATCATCGTCCACTCCCCGAGTCCTGAAGCAGCTCGTGCAGCCGGTCCGCCATCGCCAGGGCGAACGCCGGGTCGTTCACGTCGAGCTCGAGCTCGT
>DASTKY010000403.1:0-5283 GCA_035715495.1 Gaiella sp.
CCGGTCGTCCCGCCGGTGTAGAGGATGAAGAACGGGTCGTCGCCGCCCACCGAGCGCGCGGCCGGGGGCTCGTCCGCGGCGCTCGCCGCGAGCAGGTCCTCGTACGCGGAGCCCTCGCCCGGGGCGACGTCGAGCCAGTGCTCGAGGTCGTGGCGCGACTGCAACTCGGCGACGTCGTCGGCGAACCCGCGGTGCCAGAGGAGCGCGCGCGGCTCGCCGTCGGCGAGGATCCGGGCCTGCTCGGGCGGCGCGAGGCGCCAGTTGAGCGGCTGCGCGACGAGCCCCGCCTTCGCGCACGCGAAGAACGCCTCCATCACCTCGGCCGCGTTCGTCGAGAGGATCGCGACGCGGTCGCCGCGCTCGAGCCCGAGCCCGTCGACGAGCCCGTTGGCGAGGCGGTTCGCGCGCTCGTCGAGCGCGGCGAACGTCAGGCGGCGGCCGTTCGGGACGTCGACGATCGCGTCGCGGCCCGGGTGCCGCCAGGCGTTGCGGGAGGTGAGGTCTCCGACGTTCGCGCCCGGCCGCGTGGCGACGCTCATCGCATCCCGAGCGCGGCCTCGGCGACGAGCGCCTTGTGGAGCTGGTTGTTCCCCTCGACGATCTGGAAGACCTTCGCGTCGCGGAGGTACCGCGCGACCGGGTACTCGTCGGAGACGCCGTAGGCGCCGTGGATCTGGAAGGCGTTCGTCGCCGCGTCGAGCGCCACGTCCGACGCGGTCATCTTCGCGATCGACGCGGCGTCGCGGGCCCGGAGCCCCTTGTCCTTGAGGAAGCCGAGGCGGTAGGTCAGCAGGCGCGCGCCCTCGACCCCGCAGATCATGTCCGAGAGCATCTCCTGCACCATCTGGAACTTCCCGATCGGCTGCTTGAAGACGACGCGCTCGCGCGCGTACTCGGTCGCCACGTCGACGCAGGCCTGCCCCAGCCCGACCGCGCGCGCCGCGACGCCGAGGCGGCCGTTCTCGACGGCGTTCATCGCGATCTCGAAGCCCTTCCCCTCCTCGCCGAGGAGCGCCTCCTGCGGGACGCGGACGTTCTCGAGCACGAGCTCGCCGGTCGAGAGCGGACGGAAGCCGTACTTGTTCTTGAGCGGGTGGACGGAGACGCCCTTCGTGTCGGCGTCGATCAGGAACGCGCAGATCCGCTTCCGGCCCGTCGACTCGTCGACCCCGAGGTGCGCGAACGTCAGGTAGAAGCTCGCGACGTCGAGGAAGCTGATCCACATCTTGGCGCCGTCGATCACGTAGTCCGTCCCGTCGCGCCGCGCCTGCGTGTCCATGTCGGAGACGTCGGTGCCGGAGCGGGCCTCGGTCACCCCCGCGCCGCCGAAGTGCTCGGCCCGCGCGAGCGGGGTCAGGTAGCGCTCCTTCTGCTCCTCGGTCCCGTACCGGAGGACCGAGTTGCCGACGAGGCCGCTCGGGAACGTGAGCGCGCAGGCGACGACGTGGCAGTAGCGCGAGATCTCCTCCATCACCATCGCGTAGGTGACGTGGTCGAGGCCCGCGCCGCCGTACTCGGGCGGGACGATCCCGCCCGCCAGGCCGAGCTCGCCGGCGCGCTCGACGATCTCGCGCGGGAAGCGCTCGTCGCGGTCGTACTCGGCGACGTGCGGGGCGATCTCCTTCTCGCCGAAGGAGCGCGCGAGCTCCCGCAACTCCTCCTGTTCGGCCGTCCACCCGAAGTCCACGGCGCGATCATAAAGGAGTGCGGGCTTGAAATCAGACAATCGTTTGGTAGAAATCGCGCGTGGCCGAAGCCTTCATCGTCGGGCTCGGCGAGACACCTCACGCCCCGCAGCGCGACGACGTCAACACGACCGAGATCGCCTACGAGGCGGTCAAGGCGGCGCTCGCGGACGCCGGCGTCGCCCTCGCGGAGATCGGCAGCGCGATCACGGCGTCCCAGGACTTCTGGGAAGGACGCACGATCTCGTCGATGGCCGTCAACGAGATCGCCGGCGCCACGTTCAAGTCCGAGTCGAAGACGGCCGCCGACGGCACGCTCGCGCTGACGTACGCGGCGATGCGGATCGTGAGCGGGATCGACTCGCTGATGCTCGTCGTCGCCCACTGCAAGGAGTCGCAGGCCGACGCCCACACCGTGGAGAACGCCGCCTTCGATCCGTACGTCCAGCGGCCGCTCGGCGCCGACGAGACGGTGCTCGCCGCCTTCCAGGCGCAGCTCCTCGACCTCCCGCTCGGCGACCGGGCCCGCGTCGTCGCCGCCGCCCGCGCCCGCTCGCCCTGGCTCGAGCCGCTCGCCGCGGCCGACGTGGAGAGCTCCGACCCGACCTCGACGCCGCTCCGTGCCCTCGAGCGCGCGCCGCTCGCCGACGGCGCGTGCGCGCTCGTCCTCTGCGACGCGGCGACCGCCGCGCGGCTCGGGAAGCCCGCCGTCCGCGTCGCCGGCGCGGGCACCGCGACGGGCTCGTACTGGAGCGACCGCGACCTCACGCGCGAGGAGACGCTGCCCACGGCGCTCGCCGCGACGCTGCGGCACGCCGGCTGGGACGACGCGCCCGACCACGTCGAGCTCTCCGCCCCGTACGCGCACCAGGCGCTCCACTGGGCCCGGGCGATCGGCGCGGGCGACGGCCCGCAGGCGTTCGAGGACGGCGGCCTCTCGCCGACCGGCGGCTGGCTCGGCGGCAGGCCGGGCGTCGTGACCGGGCTCTCCAACGCGATCGCGTGCGCCCGCGCGCTCCGCGGGCGGCCCTCCGGCCGGGCGCTCGCGCACGGGACGACCGGCCTCCTCGGGCAGAGCCACCACCTCGTCGCGCTGGAGGCTGCGTCGTGACGCGCGCCGTCGCCGCCGTCGCCACCGGCCAGACCGACCACGCGTCGTCGCGCAAGGACGTCGGGATCCCCGAGCTCGTGCGCGAGGCGGTCGACCGCTGCCTCGAGCCGCGCGAGCTGACGTTCGCCGACTTCGACGCCGTGGTGCTCGGGAACATGGAGATGTTCGAGGGGATCAACATGGTCGAGCACTGGCTCGCCGACGCGATCGGCGTCGCGGGCAAGCCGCTCTGGAAGCTGAACAACGGCGGCACCGTCGGCTCGTCGACGGCCGTCGCGGCGACGTACCTGATCGCCTCCGGGTTCCACGACCGCGTCCTCTGCATCGGCTTCGAGAAGCAGTCCGAGGGCTCGGCGCAGTCGTCGATCACGACCGTCGGCGACCCGATCTGGGAGCGCGCCGTGATGGCGGGCGCGATCGGGAACTTCGCGGCGATGACCTCCGTCTACGTCAACGAGTCGGGCGTCACGGCCGAGCAGGCCGCGAAGGTCGCGGTCAAGGCGCGGCGGAACGCCTGCCTCAACCCGCACGCGCAGCTGCAGATGCCCGACATCACCGTCGAGCAGGTGCTCGAGTCGAAGATGCTCGCGCACCCCGTGCGGATGCTCGACTTCTGCCCGAGCTCGGACGGCGCCTGCGCCGTCCTCTTCGCCGCCGAGGACGACGCCGCCTCGCTCGCGCCGAAGCCGGCCTGGGTCCACGCCGCGGTCACCGCGCACGATCAGCAGTACATGGGCGACTCGCCGAAGCGCCTCGCCGAGATGCGGAGCCTCATCGAGGCCCGCAAGCGCGGCTATGCGTACGCGGGGATCGACGACCCCGTGCGCGACCTCGACGTCGCCGAGATCTACGAGCCGGCGACGTACGCCGAGCTCGCGATGTACGAGTGCCTCGGCTTCTGCGAGAAGGGCGGCGGCGGCCGCTTCATCGACGCCGGCACGCCCCTCATGGACGGCGACCTGCCCGTCAACCCTTCCGGCGGCGTCCTCTCGGCCAACCCGGTCGGCGCGACCGCGCTGATCCGCGTCGCCGAGGCGGCGATGCAGGTGATGGGCGAGGCCGGCGAGCATCAGATCGAGAACGTGCGCACCGCGCTCGCCACCGGCTACGGCGGGAACGCGTGGACCGATCTCCTCGTCCTCCGGAGCGAGAAGCCGTGAGCGCCGACGAGCCGCTCCGCCTCCCCGAGCAGGTCACGCTCGAGTACCGCTTCGCGGCCGGGAAGTTCGCGTCGCACTTCTTCACGACGTTGAAGGAGGAGGGGCGCCTCCTCGCGCGCCGCTGCCCGAACGGCCACGTGCTCCTCCCGCCCCGCCCGGTCTGCGGCCTCTGCAACGTCGAGACCGCGGAGTGGGTCGAGGTCGGGCCGCGAGCGACGCTCGGCGGCTACACCGTCGTCCACGTCCCCTTCACCGACCCGATGACGGGCGTCGGGCGGCCGGTGCCCTACGGCTTCGGGCTGATCCGGTTCGACGGCTGCGACACGAACGTCTACCACCTGATCGACGAGACGGACGCCGAGAAGCTCCGCATCGGGCTCCCGGTGGAGCCGGTCTGGCGGGACGCGTCCGAGCGCACCGGCTCGTTCGCGGACATCCTCCACTTCCGCCCGCTCTACGAGGAGGACGCGTGACCGACCCGCAGCTCGTCTTCGACCAGAAGATCGACCTGCCGTTCACCTACACGGTGGGCGCGGCGCAGCGCGCGTTCCTCCGCGCCCTCACCGAGGGGAAGCTCCTCGCGTCGACCGGCGGGGGCGAGCGTTACGTCCCGTCGCGCCCGTTCGCGCCGGACGGCCGCCGCCTCGACGGGCAGGAGGAGGTCGCCGCGCGCGGCCGCGTCGTCGCCTCGACGACGGCGCACCACCGCCCGCATGCACCGGTCTTCGGGCTCGTCCTCGTCGACGGCTGCGCCGTGCCGATGCTCCACCTCCTCGAGAGCGAGCTGGAGCCGGGCACCGCGGTCGAGGCGGTGTTCGAGCCCGGCGCCGAGCCGGGGATCCGCGCGATCCGCTGCTTCCGGCCCGCAGGGTGAGCGTCGAGGACGTCGTCACCTGCGCGCTCGCGCGCACGGTCCGCCCGGACGACGTGATCGGGGTCGGGCTCGGCACGCCGACCGCCCTCTGCGCGGCGCTCGTCGCGCGGCGCACCCACGCGCCCGGCGCGACCGTCCTCGTCGGCGGCGCCGTCTCCCCGCGCGCGACGCTCGCGGAGTGCCTCCACCACGAGACCGACGGCCGCACGCCCGGCTTCGTCCCCCACCTCGACACGATGGACATGGCCGAGCGCCAGGCGATGACGCTCCAGTTCCTCCGTCCGGCCCAGGTCGGCCCCGACGGCTCGGCGAACACGAGCCGCGTCCGGGCGGGCGAGCGGCTCGTCCGGTTCCCTGGCGGCCTCGCCCTCGGCGACGTCGTCAACCTGATGCCGCGGATCGTCCTCTACCACACCGCCCACGAGCCGAGGGCGCTGCCCGAGACCGTCGGGT
>DASTKY010000404.1:0-10824 GCA_035715495.1 Gaiella sp.
ATAGCGGCCGTCGGGTGTTCCGCCGATCGTCCGGTGGGGCCTACCGGACGCGCCTCGGCGCGTGGGGGGCCGGTTCCCGTCTTTGGGGAGCCACTCGAGGTGGGGAGCGGGGCTTGGCGGCAGCCCCGCACCACCCGTCCCGGTACGGTGGCCAGCCGTGAGCCGCTTCCTCGAACGTCTCCGGAGCGGGCCGCCGATCGTGGCCGACGGCGGGATGGGCGCCCTGCTCTCGGGCGCCGTCACGGGCCTTCGCTGCCCCGAGGAAGCGAACCTGCGCACGCCGGAGAGCGTCGTCGCGGTCCACACGGGCTACATCGCCGCCGGGGCCGAGCTGATCGAGACGAACACGTTCGGGGCGAACCGCCGCAAGCTCGCGCGCGTGCTGCTCGACGACGCGTTCGAGGAGATCAACTCGGCCGGCGTGCGCCTCGCGCGCGAGGCACGCGAGGTCTCGGGCCGCGACGTCTTCGTCGCCGGCGCGATCGGGCCGCTCGGCGAGCTCGAGGTCTTCGACGCCGCGGAGCACGGGCCCCTCTACGCCGCCCAGGCGCAGGTGCTCGAGGGCCGCGGCGTCGACCTCTTCATGATCGAGACGTTCTTCGACCTCGACGAGCTCGTGGTCGCCGTCGAGGCCGTCCGCGGCGTCTCGTCGCTCCCGATCGTCGCGCTGCTGACGTTCGACGACGAGGCGGAGGTGACCGGCGGGATCGGGGCGGGAACCGCCGCCTCGCGCCTCGCGGCGCTCGACGTTGCGGCGATCGGGACGAACCACGGCGCCGGCCCGACGGTCGCGCTGCGCGCGCTGCGCGGCATGCGCGACGCCGGGCTGCCGCTCGCCGCCCTCCCGAACATCGGGCTCGCGAGCCTCTCCGGCCGCCGGGTCGTCTACCCGCACTCGACGCCTGACTACTTCGCGGAGTTCGCCGCCCAGGCGGTCGGCCTCGGCGCGCGGATCGTCGGCGGCTGCTGCGGGACGACCCCCGCCCAGATCGAGGCGATCCACGAGGCGCTCTCGACGGGGCGCGTCGCCTCGACGACGCTCGAGATCGACGAGCCGCTCGCCGTCGCGCCGGCGCCCGCCCCGGAGGCCGAGACCGCGCTCGCGCGCGCGTTCCGCGAGGGCGAGTGGGTCGTCTCCGTCGAGCTCGACCCGCCGAAGGGCGGCTCGCTCGACGGCCTCGTCGAGGTGACGCGCACCCTGCACGCCTCGGGCGCCGTCGGCTTCGTCGACGTCAACGACAACCCGATGGCGCGCGCCCGGATGAACGCGCTGATGACCTCGGCGACGCTCCAGCGCGCGGTCGGGATCGAGACCATCCCCCACGTCACGCCCCGCGACACGACCGTGATGGGCCTCGAGGGCGTGCTGCTCGGGGCCCATGCGGAGGGGATCAGGAACGTGCTCGCCGTCACCGGCGACCCGCCCCATGTCGGCGACTACCCGGGCTCGCGCGGCGTCTACGAGGTCGACTCGATCGGCCTCGTGCAGCTGCTCGCGGGCCTCAACCGCGGCGAGGACTACGTCGGGAAGGGCCTCGACGCCCCCACCTCGTTCCACGTCGGCGTCGCGGTCAACCCGACCGCGGACGACGTCGAGCTCGAGCTCGACCGCTTCCACCGGAAGCTGGAGGCGGGCGCGCGGTTCGCGATGACGCAGGCCCTCTTCGACCTCGCGCCGCTCGACGCCTTCGTCGAGCGTCTCGGCGGCGCCTGGCCGATCCCCGTGCTCGTCGGCGTCTGGCCGCTCCGGAGCCACGCGATGGCGCTCCGGCTCCACAACGAGGTGCCCGGCATCACCGTGCCGGACGCCGTGCTCGCCGCCCTGGCGGCGGCCGGGCCGGACGCGCCGCGGGTCGGGCTGGAGCTCGCCCGGGAGCTCGTCGAGGCGTCGCGCCCGCGGGCGGCCGGGATCTACGTGATCCCGCCGTTCAAGCAGCCCGCGGCAGCTCTGGACCTGCTCACCTAGGGCACCGCGACCCTCGGACGAGGGTCTTGTCACGCACGGCGGCCGCGCCTAGGCTCTCGGCAGCGTTCGGGAGGAGCCGCATGACTCCAGGGGGGAACGCTGCGGCACACCACCGACGCGAGGTCGCCTCGTGATCTCGCCGGACGCCCGCGCGGACGCGCCCGCGGCGCTCTCCTCCCCCGAGGTCACCGCCGCCGTCGAGCAGGCCCGCGCGTTCTTCGAGCGGCCCCCCCGGGAGCGCGCGCAGGAGACCTTCCCCTTCGAGGACGGGCTGCTCGCGACCGAGGGGGTGCGTGCGGCGCTCTGGGACGCCTGCACCGGCAAGTGCGTCTACTGCGAGACGCCGCTGACGCAGCGCACGATGCACGTCGACCGGTTCCGCCCCGCGAGCGGCGCGCTCGCGCTGGACGGCGGCCTCAGCCCCGACCACTACTGGTGGCTCGCCTACGCCTGGGAGAACCTCTACCCCAGCTGCGCCGAATGCCAGAGCTTCAAGGGCGCGCGGTTCCCGGTGCGCGGCGAGCGGGCGCCGGCCGGGACGACGGGCGACGCGCTCCGGGACGAGAGCCCGCTGCTCCTCGAGCCGCGCCACGACGACCCCGAGCAGCACCTCGTCTTCGCCGAGGACGGCTCGGTCGCGAGCACGACCGTCGAGGGCAGCGCGACGATCGGGATCCTCGGGCTCAACCGCGCGCAGCTCGTCGCGGCGCGGGCCGAGGCCCTCGCGCAGCTCCGAGCCGAATGGGCGGCCGTCGCCTCGACGGAGAACGTCGCGAGCGGGCTGGACTCCGTCGCCTTCGACCGGCTCTTCGACCGCGATCTCTCGTTCGCGGGCCTCCGCCGGCAGTTCCTCAACACGTGGTCGCAGAACCGGCGCCGCGAGCTCGACGCGGCGCTCGCGGCGACGCAGGCCGGCCCGTCGTCCGTCGCCGAGGTCGCGGGCGACCTCCCCGTCGTCACGGGCGCCGAGCGGAAGCGCGTGAAGGGCGCGTTCGACGCCGTCCAGCGGGCCGAGGACGCGTACTCGCTCAACGACGACGTGGGCGCAGGCGAGGACTACTTCCGCCGCACGCGGCGGATCGAGCGGATCGAGGTGCGCAACTTCAAGGTGCTCGGCGACCTCGACATCCGGTCGGGGAGCCTCGCCTCCGAGGCGGCGACGGCACCGTGGCTGATGCTCCTCGGCGAGAACGGCTGCGGCAAGAGCTCGCTCCTCCAGGCCGTCGCGCTCGCCCTGATGGGCGCCGAGGAGCGCGCCGCGCTCGGTCTCGACGCGCGGTCGTACGTCCGGAACGGCACGCGCGGCGGGCATGTGCGCGTCCACCTCGCCGGCAGCCCGGAGCCGATCGAGCTGCGCTTCACGCGCTCCTCGCCGGAGTTCCGGGGCGGCGAGGAGCCGAAGCTGATCCTGCTCGCGTACGGCGCGACGCGGCTCCTCCCCGGGCCGGGGCACGAGGCGGCGCCGCCGACGTCGTCGCTCGCCCGCGTCCGGAACCTCTTCGACCCCTTCTCACCGATCGGGAACGCGACGGAGTGGCTGCTCGGGCTCGACGAGCGCACGTTCGAGGCGGTCGCCCGCGCCCTCAAGGGGCTGCTCGGGCTCGAGAGCGGCGACCGGCTGATGCGGAACCGCCGCGCGCACCGGGTCGACGTCGAGGCGTTCGGGCTCCGCGTCCCGCTCGAGGACCTGAGCGACGGCTACCAGTCCGTCGTCGCGCTCGCGACCGACCTGATGATCTCCCTCCTCGCGCGCTGGCCGAGCGTCGACGTCGCCGAGGGCACCGTGCTGATCGACGAGCTCGGCGCGCACCTCCACCCCCGCTGGCGGATGCGGATCGTCCCGAGCCTGCGCCAGGCATTCCCGCGCGTGCAGTTCCTCTCCTCCACCCACGACCCCCTCTGCCTACGCGGGCTGGGGGACGGCGAGGTCGTGGTCGTGAAGCGGGACGAGACCGGCGAGGTCGTCGCCCTCACCGACCTCCCGTCCGTGGCGGGGCTCCGGGTCGACCAGCTCCTCACCTCGGAGCACTTCGGCATGAACAGCACGATCGACCCCGAGCTCGATGCCCTCTTCGCCGAGTACTACCTCCTGAAGGCGAAGCCGCGTCGGACGGCCGCCGAGGGACGGCGCCTCGACGAGCTCGCCGCCCGGCTCGAGGGGCTCGACGTGCTGGGCACGACCCGGCGGGAGCAGATCGTCTACGAGGCCGCCGACGACTACGTCGCCCGCTCGGCAACGCTCACCGACCCGGAGGAGCGGCTCCGGCTGAAGCAGTCGACCAAGCGCCGCATCGCGGCCATCTGGGAGCAGGCGCGGGAGGGGCAGCCGGCCCGGTGATCCGCGTCCGGCTCCCCGAACCGCCGCAGGAGCTGCTCGCGAAGGGCGACGCCGAGCTGACCGAGGCCCGGGCGCACTTCGGCGACCCAGCCCTCCGGGGCAAGCCGTTCGGCTTCGCCGCGTACAAGCTCGACGCGGTGAAGGAGGCCCTCAATACGGCCTTCGGGTTCAAGTGCGCCTACTGCGAGAGCTTCTTCGGCGCCACCCAGCCTCTCGACGTCGAGCACTTCCGCCCCAAGAGCGGCGTCCTCGTCGGCGAGGAGCTCGAGTGGGGCGTCTACTACTGGCTCGCGGCGCGGTGGGGGAACCTCCTCCCCTCGTGCACCGACTGCAACCGGCCGCGGCGGCAGCAGCTGCCCGACGGCACGACGCAGACGCTCGGCAAGGCCAACCAGTTCCCGCTCACGTCGGAGGCGAAGCGCGCCGCGGCCGAGGGCGAGGAGCAGGACGAGGGCCGGCTCCTCATCCACCCGTCGCTCGACCGGCCGGAGAGCCACCTCGTCTTCGAGCCCGAGGGAATCGTGAGCTGGCGCTCCACGAAGGGACGGGAGTCGATCCGGGTCTACGCGCTGCTCCGGCGCGGCCTCGTCCAGGCACGCCGCGGGCTCCAGCTCGAGATCCGCACCCACATCTCGATCGCGCGCGGCCTCGCGCGCAAGCTCGAGGAGGACGGGCCCGACGCCGACCTCGAGGCGCTCCTCCTCGAGGAGCTGCAGGCGCTCGCCCGGTTCGTCGCGCCCGAGCACGAGTACAGCGCCGTCGCGCGGGCGCTCGTCGACCCCGTCCTGGAGGAGCTGACCGGATGAGCGACCCGCGGAATTACGACTACTCGCAGCCCACGAGGACGTGCGACGTGGTGATGAAGGGCGGGATCACGAGCGGCGTCGTCTACCCGCACGCGCTCTGCGAGCTCGCGCGCACCTATCGCTTCGTGAACGTCGGCGGCACGTCCGCCGGCGCGATCGCGGCCGCCGCGGCCGCCGCGGCGGAGCACGGCCGCGAGTCCGGCGGCTTCGCGAGGCTGGCGGCGCTGCCCGAGTGGGTCGGCGCGGGGGACAACCTCTTCCGGCTCTTCCAGCCGCAGCCGGCGACCCGGCGGTTCTACGCGCTCCTCACGGCCGGCATGGGTCGGACGGGGCTCGGCAAGTGGCTCCGTCTCGGCGCGGCGGCCGTGAAGGGCTTCCCGCTGACCGCCCTCGCAGGCCTCGCGCCGGGCGTCGCCCTCGTCGTCGTCGCCGTCCTGGCCGGCTCGGGCCTCCTGCAGGTGTGCGCGATCGTCGCGGGCGTGGTGCTCGCGCTCCTCGGGCTCCTCCTGGCGCTCCTCCTCCGGCTCGGGACCGGGCTCCCGCGGGCGGTCGGCGCCAACGACTTCGGGCTGTGCTCAGGCCTCGCGGACGGCGGCGCGGCGCCCGCCCTGACGCCGTGGCTCGCCGACCTGATCGACGACCTCGCCGCGAAGGAGGGCGGCGGCCCGCTCACCTTCGGCGACCTGCGGGCGAAGGGGATCGACCTGATGGTGATGACGACGAACGTCACGCACCGCCGCCCGCACCGGATGCCCTGGACGCACCGGGACCTCTACTACGACCCCGCACGCCTGCGCCGCCTCTTCCCGGAGCGCATCGTCGCCTGGATGGACGAGCATCCGCCGCCGGCCGGAGAGGGGCGAGAGGGCGAGCGGCGGGCGAGGCGGCTCGCGGCGCTCGCGCCGCTCCGCCCGTTCCCCGCGCCGGAGGACCTCCCCGTCGTCGTCGCGGCGCGGATGAGCCTCAGCTTCCCCGTCCTGATCAGCGCCGTCCCGCTCCACGCGCTCGACATGACGCGCCGCGCGACGCGGCGCGCCGTCGAGGCGGTCGAGGAAGGGTCGAGCCCATGCGAGCCGCTCGCCGCGGAGGTCTGCTGGTTCTCGGACGGCGGGATCGCGAGCAACTTCCCCGTGCACTTCTTCGACACACCCCTCCCCACGCGGCCGACGTTCGCGATCGACCTCGACGGCTTCCACCCCGACCACGGCCGCCGCCCGGACGAGGCGGACAACGTCTACCTGCCGTCGACGAACGCGGGCGGCCTCCTCGAGACGTGGCACCGGCTCGACCCCGAGCCGGGGCTCGCGAGCCTCACGGGCTTCGTCAGCGGGATCGTGCGGACGATGCAGAACCACGTCGACGCGGCGCTCACCCGCCAGCCGGGCTACCGCGACCGCATCGTCCACGTCCACACCGCGCCGGACGAGGGCGGGATGAACCTGACGATGCCCGCGCACGTGATCGAGGCGTTGACGCTCCGCGGGCAGGCCGCCGGGCGGAAGCTCGTCGAGCGCTACGCCGAGACGCCGGGCACCGATCCGGGGCTCTCCTGGGACAACCACCGCTGGGTGCGGTACCGGAGCGCGCTGGCGGCGCTCAGCGAGCTCCTCGAGCAGTTCGGCGCGGCCTGGAACGCGACGCCCGACGGCGAGCGCTCGTACCGCGAGCTCGTCGAGCGACCCGACGACGTCGGCCCCGCGGGCTACCGCCTCACCTCCGAGGCGCAGCGCGCGCTCGCGCTGGCGCTCACCGAGCTCCTCGCCGAGGCGGGGACGCGGGCGGGCGGCGCCGAGGCGAGCGTCACGCGCGGCGCGCCCCGGCCCGAGCCCGTCGCGCGGATCGTGCCCGGCGACTGAGCCTCAGCGCTCGACGCAGGACGTCTCGAGCGGGTCGCCGACCGCGCGGACGGCGCCCTGCACCTGCTCGTTCGGGACGGCGTAGCCGTCGTCCGAGGCGGGCCGCTGCGCGAACACGGTCGCGACGACCTTCCCCCGGCCGTCGACGACCGGCCCGCCCGAGTTGCCGCTCTCGACGTCGCCGCGGAGCACGGCGATCGGGCGGTTGCCCTGCCGCCGCCCGTACGCGTCACGGGCGCTGACGCGAGCGGACCGCGCGAGGCGCACCGGCGTCACGCGGTACGGCCCGTTCTGGGGGAACCCGAGCAGGGCGCCGTTCGAGCCCTCGTCGAGCTGCCCGAAGGCGAGCGCCGGGCCGGTCAGCCCGGGCACGCGGAGGACGGCGACGTCGTTCCGTGCGTCGAACGAGACGACGCGGCCGTCCCAGCTCCGGCCGTCGCGCCGGTCGACGACGGGCTCGTCGATGCCCGCCACGACGTGCGCGTTCGTGACGACGAGGCCCGGCCGGACGATCCAGCCCGAGCCCTCGATCCCGAGCCCGCACGCGAAGCCGCGGATCCGGACGACGGAGCGGCGGGCCAGCCGCACCTCCGGGTCGCGCGCGATCGCAAGCTCCGGCGGCGGGACGCCGGCGCGCGGCCCGACGATCGCCGCGAACGGGTCGATCCGGCCCACGGCGTCCATCACGCGCTCCGGCGGCAGCGCCTCCGTCAGCGTCGAGACGACGAGCGACTCCTGCGCGAGCCGGCGCAGGTCGCTCTGCCCCGGGACGTAGAGCAGGACAGCGCCGACGGCCCAGCAGACGGCGAGCCCCGTCGCGATGCCGAGCACCACGCCGCCCGCGGAGTCGATTGCACGGAGCGGCGGCAGCACCGACAGCGACCGGCGGGCGGTGCCGCCGATCATGCCGCCGACCGACTGTCCGAGCATCGCGCCGACGGCGGCCCCGCCGAGCGCGACGAGCGGGACGTAGGGGCTGTCGTCACCGACGACGCCTGGAGCGAGCCGTGCGCCGATCACCGCCCCCACGACGAGCCCGGCGAGGGAGAGGACGCCCGTGACGAGCCCGCGGCGGAGCCCGCTGAGCGCTGCGAGCGCCACGAGGGCGACCGCGATCCAGTCGGCGGCGTTCACCCGGCCAGTGTGCCGACGGCCCCGGCCGCGACGGCGCCTCCCGATGCGCAGGCGCCGCTACAATCACGCGGCGCTCGGGGGCGTAGTTCAGTTGGTTAGAACGCCGGCCTGTCACGCCGGAGGTCGCGGGTTCGAGTCCCGTCGCTCCCGTCCTTTGTACAAGCCGCTTGCCGCTGAGGTGACGGGGGCTCGGAACTTCTCCGAGGCCCCCGATTTGTCAGGACTTGTCAGGTTCTGGGACGTCGACCAGCGCTCCACCGCGCAGGATCGGCGCTGAGTCGCCGCCTAGGGTCGGGTGGCCGTTATCGGGTCAGGATCCGAGCGGTGCCTCCGCTGTACTCGGTCATGCCTGCGCTCGCCTGGTCGTTCGCCAGCCCTCGCGACCAGCCCCACTTGACCGCGTTCGCCTCGGTCAGGTTGCGAAGCTGGCTCATAAGGCCAACGTGGGCCGGCGACGCAGAAGGCGGCGTGACGACGAATGTGGGAAGCGGCGTGACGGAGGCAGATGGGACTTCTTCGCTGTAGACGGTGCAACAATGAAACACCCAGGCGTCCACCGGTTCGACGGTGTTGGCGGCGGCGCCGCCTGTGCTGACGACGAGGGACAAGGCCGCAATCGTGAGTGCTACCCCGGTCTTGGCGGCGAGCTTCATACCCGGTCTCCCTTCGAGATCAAGACGGAACTGGTGCTTCTCGAAGCTATGCGCGACCGGTCCAGCCGTCGTTTGCCTGCGCTACCCATGCTCTGTCCAACCCGCGACACTTGCGCGATCGCCCAAGATCAGGACTAGTCGACCCGGTCTACGGCCCGTCTTGTGCGTCATCGCGGATCGCGGCATCCATCAGCGATCCAGTGTGATCCGACTAGACGGGTCGGTGCTCATCCAACCCACCGCTCGAGGACGCTATGCAGGCCCGGGACGGCGAGCGATAATGGATTGTCCGCTGGATCTGCCTGAAGAGGAGGATTCCGATGGCCAGGACCACCGAGCGGAGCTTGTCGCGGGCGCACGCCGGGAGGGTGGTCGCGCCGCTTCTCCTCGTGGCTGTGGTGTCCGCGTTCGCTGTGTCGGCCGCCGCGGCGCCCAGGGCGGAGGTCATCGTGCTCCCAGGTGCCAGTTCGGCCGAAGGTATTGCCGCCGGCCACGGCACCGCGTTCTACGCCGGGGATCTGTTCGGCGGCGACATCTTCCGTGGCGATGTGCAACGCGGCACAGCGGAGTTGTTCGTCGACGCGCCCACCGGCCGCATGGCCCTTGGCATGGCCGCCGACGTCGCCCAGGGCCTCCTCTTCGTCGCGGGTGGGTTCACCGGACAGGGGTATGTCTACGACACGCGCACCGGTGGCACAGTGGTCGCGTACCAGTTCGCCTCGCCACCTGCCACCGTCATCAACGACGTGGCTCTCACCCGTGGCGGCGCGTGGTTCACCGATTCGGCGCAGGCCAGGCTCTACTTCGTCCCGATCAGTCCGAGCGGCGTACCGGGGCCGTTTACGACACTGACGCTCAGCGGTCCTGCAGCCGACACGAGCGGGGAGTTCAACCTCAACGGGATCCAAGCGACACCCGACGGCAAGACCCTCGTCGTCGCTCATTCGGGCAACGGAGCTCTCTACACGATCGATCCGGCCAGCGGTGAGAGCGCGACCATCGCCGGAGTGAGCGTGCCGAATGTCGACGGCATCGTGCTCCAGGGCAGACGGCTCTGGGCGGTGCAGAACTTCGACAACCAGGTGACAAGGATTCGGCTCGACCCGCACCTCACCTCCGGCGTTGTCGAGGAGGTCATCACGAGCGACCTGTTCCAGATCCCCACCACCGCCGCCCGATTCGGCAGTCGACTCGCGATCGTCAACGCGAAGTTCGACACAGGACTCCCACCCACCGCCGACCAGTACGAGGTCGTCGTAGTCGACGGATGAGGCCCTCAGGCACCACACCTCACCCCGACAAGGCGATGGGCCTGGTCGCGCCGTGATTCGCCGAGCCGGGTGTGGGTTTGGAATCACGGCGTCTGGCGATCATCGGCGTTGCGTGCCCGGGCTTCGGGCACCGGTTCCCCTTGTGGCTTCGAGGGAAACAACCGAGCCCTGACGGCAACCCACACTCGGCGGTGCGCTCGAGCTACGGGGCCGCTCACTCTGGGTAATCGACAGGTCCACACTCGAAGTGCGTCGCTGCGGCGAGGATCGCGCCCCTGAGCCGAGCCGCGACGCCAGCGGCCTGACTCGAGCAGTTCGACCTGCCTACCGGCAAGGCTCCCCGGGTCCCGGTCGTCAAGACCGTGCGATGGCGTGGTCCCGCGACGGCTTGGGCCTGCCCGGTGACGTGAGGGACACGCCGGTCAACGTGCCACATCCGCCGATCCCGGCGACGTGGAAGATGCTCTCGAGCTCCGAGACTTGCGGTGTCGGTCGAAGCTGCAGGATGGAGTCCGGAGAGGCGACGCGGCGCTGGGCCGCCACCTGCGCCACGCTGACTTCGAGATGCCTTCGACCATCTCACCCACGGCCTTCTCGCCGCAATCAGCGCGAGATCCGCGTGAGCAACGGTGCCGACAAGCCGGTTGTCCACGTCGACAACCGGAAGTCGCCGCACCTGATGACTCGCCATCAGGCTGAGCGCATCCGAAAGATCATCGTCCCGGTGCAAAGTCACGCGATGATCAGTAGTGGCACCTCGCAGGCGGGCATGCCCTTCGGATCCTTGCCCCTCGCACCGC
>DASTKY010000405.1:0-3184 GCA_035715495.1 Gaiella sp.
CCGGCGTCGGACGCGTCGAGCGGTTGCCCGACGCGACGGTGGGCCGCCACGAGCTCCTCGTCGCGGCGCCACCGCCCGACGGCACCGGGCTCCTGGTGGACGTCAATCGCCTCTGCCTCGCAGAGGGCCGGCCGTGGCTGCAGCTGCTCCCGTACGACGGCCGGCTGATCGTCGTCGGCCCGCTCGTCCTGCCCGGCGCCTCGGCGTGCGGCACCTGCTTCGCGCTCCGTCGGGCGGCATGCTCCGGGTACGAGGACGACGTGCCGCTCCTCGAGCCGGTGCCGCTGCGTGCGCGGGCGCCGACGCCGCTCCTCGCCGTCGCGGCAGGCCTCGCCGCGACCGTCGCCGTCCGCTGGCTGACGGCGACCGACCCCTCGCTCCCGGGCCACCTCCAGACCGTCGAGTGCGGCCACCCGCTCGGTGTCTCCTCGCACCGGGTGCTGCGCGTCCCACGCTGCCCCGACTGCGGCCCGCACGAGCAGGCCGTGCCCTCCCCGTGGTTCGCGGAGACGGCGTGAGCGCGACGGCGGTCGCTCGATTCACGCCGCTCGACGAGGCGCTCGGCAGGCTGGAAGCCGCGTGCTCGCCGGTGACGGGCATCGTCACCCACGTCGTGCGGACGCTGCACGGCACCGACCACGCGTCGCTCCCGAACCACGCGTGCCGGCTCGCATCCGCGCGGCACACGCTCGGCGCCGCGACGGTCGAGTACGGGAGCGGCGCGGCCGTGAGCCACGCGCAGGCGCGCGCCGCCGCGCTGGGCGAAGCCCTCGAGCGCTACTCCGCGACGTACCTCCCGACGTCGCGTCTGCTCCGGACCACGGCCCGCGCGCTGGGCGGGCGGGCCGTGCCGCCGGGGCGCTTCGCGCTCTTCCACGCCGCCCAGCTGGGTCAGCCGGCCTTCCCCTTCGCGCCGTTCACCGAGGACACCGAGCTCGCCTTCGTCGAGGGCGTGTCACTCGCGGACGGCGCCCCGGCGTTCGCGCCTGCGGAGCTCGTGTTCCTCCGGCCGCCGCCCCCGAGCGACAGGCCGATCGCGTACCCGACGAGCAGCGGGCTCGCGTGCGCACCGACCGCCCGCGAGGCCGCCCTGGCCGCTCTCCTGGAGCTCGTCGAGCGGGACGCGGTGATGCTCGCATGGAACGCGAGCCTCTCCCTGCCCCGGATCACGTGGGACTCCGACCCGACCGCCCTCAGGCTTGCGAACCGGTTCTTCGAGCCCACGGGCCTGCGGTACGCCGTCGTCGACGGCAGCGCGTTTCTCGACGTCCCCGTCGCTATCGCCGTCGTGCACGGAGCCCCCGGCTCGGGCGCCGCCCTCGCGGTCGGGGCGGGCTGCGCGGCGGAGCCGCGGGCGGCGTGGCTCAAGTCTCTCTCCGAGGGCTTCGGCGTCCACCGATGGCTCTGCTCGGTCACCGCGGGCGCCGCCGACCGCGCTCCGCCGGCGCCCGAGGAGGTGCAGACGTTCGACGACCACATGCTCTTCTACGCCCGGGACGAGGAGGCGCGCCTCGCTGCGTTCCTCGACGCGTCGCCGAGCAGCTGCCCGCTCGACGCCCTCCCGCGGCTGGGCGGCTCGACGCCGGAGGCGCTCCTGGACGAGCTCGTCCACCGCCTCGCGCGGCGAGGCGTTACGGCGTACGCCTTCGATGCCACGTCGCCGGACGTTCGCTCCCTCGGGCTCCATGTCGTCCGCGCCGTGGCGCCCGAGCTCTGCCAGCTCGACGTCTCGCACACGGCGCGCTTCCTCGGAGGCGAGCGGCTCCTCACGGCTCCGAGCGAGGCGGGGCTCGCATCGCGGCGGCTCCGGCTCGCGGACGTCAACCCCCATCCTCACCCGTTCCCGTGATCGACGCACGCGCACGGCGCGCACGACTCGAGGCCAGGCGCGGCGACGTCGTGCCCACGGTGCGGATGGCGCACCTCCTCGGGATCGACCACGTCTCGACGCCCGATCCGACCGAGGACTACCACGAGGCGTCGCGCGTCTATCCGGGCATCGTCGATCCGGAGGTCCGCGGCGCCGCGCAGCTCGAGCGCAGCAGCGAGATGCGCGTCAGCGCCTCCCGGTCGGTGAAGCGACATCCCGGTCGCCCGTTCCAGGGGCTCCCCGAGCCGCGGCTCGGTCGCGCCGCCCTCGCGGAGGTGCTCGCCCTCCGACGGTCGCACCGCGCCTTCGACGACCGCGCCGTCGAGCTGGACGAGCTGGCGACGATCCTCCACGCCGCGTACGGCGTCACGGGCGCCCTTGCCGACACCGTGCAGGCGCTTCGCACCGTCCCGTCGGGCGGCGCCCTCTATCCGCTCGAGCTGTACGTCGCGTCCGCCCGCGTCGACGACCTCGAGCCGGCCCTCTACCACTACGACCCGCTGCGCCACGGGCTCGAGCTCCTCCACCCCGCGTCCCCCGGCGCGCTCGCCGAGCTGAGCCCGTACGGCGGGGTGCTGGCGGAGAGCGCGGTCGTCCTCCTCGTCACGGGCGTCCTCTGGCGGTCGCGGTTCAAGTACGGCGACCGGGCCTACCGGTTCACGCTGCTCGAGGCCGGCCATCTCGGGCAGAACGTCGTGCTCGCCGCCACGGCTCTCGGCCTCGCCTCGGTGCCGATCGGCGGCTTCTTCGACCGTCGGGTCGACGCGTACCTCGGGATCGACGGGCTGCACGAGGCCTCGCTCTACCTCCTGCCGCTGGGTGGCGTCGGGCGATGAGGCGCGGCGCGACCCGTCTCGTGCTCTGGACGGCGGTCGCCCTCGCAGCGGCTGCGGTCGCTCCGCCGCTCGAGCCGCTCGACGGCGCGCTCGCCCGTCCCGGCGAGGCGCTTGCAGCGGGGGTCGCCGTGGGCGTCGCGCTGTTCGCGTGCCTGGCGCGCCGGCCGTTGCCCGTCGCCGCGCTCGGGCGAGCGTCCCGCCCGCGGCTGGCGGCGCGGAGCGCGCTCCTCGCAGTCAAGTCCGCCCAGGAGGAGGCGGTCTGGCGTGGGGTCGTCCTCGGCTCGCTCGCCGTCGTGGTCGGGCGGGCGGGAGCGCTGGCCGCGAGCAGCGTCCTCTTCGCCGTCGCGCACGTCCCGCGCCAGCGGTCGAGGGCCGTCGTCCAACTGGCGACGGGCACGGCGTTCGGGCTGGTCTACGTCACGACCGGCCGGCTGCTCGCCGCGATCGCGGCGCACACCGCGTACAACCTGCTCGTCGG